>NZ_JBVHQB010000032.1:0-81318 GCF_055567635.1 Streptomyces sp. NPDC026500
GCCGGGAGGGCAGTCGTCAGGCGCGCGAAGCGCGTCAAGCCCGCTGCCGCGAGGTAAGCAGGAATCTCCCGGCTTCAGCCGGGAGAGCACTTCAAGGAATCATCCTCGCCTTCGTCATCGTCACTCTCTGGACCCAATTGGAGGACACCCAGACCATCGTCGCCACCGAGGCCACCGACACGGCGCTCATCACCCGTGACGCAGCCGCGTTCCCGGCGCTGGTGCGTACTCGTCTCGACTCCACGATGAGCGGCTACGTCCACGCGGTCGTCGAGGACCAGTGGCCCCGGATGCGCGCGGGAGACCCCAGCTACGGGGCCATAGAAACCCACCTCGGAGCCGCCTTCCAGGTACTCCAGAAATATGACCCGAAGAGCCAAAGCGAGCAGGTCTTCTACCAGGAGGCCGTCACTCATCTCAACGACGTCGCCGCCCAGCGCCGCGCCCGCATCACCACGGCACGCCAGGAACTCCCGCCGCTGCTCCAGGCCCTGGCCATCGGCGGCGCACTCGTCCTGGTCCCCCTCACGTTCCTCTACGGCATGCGCAAACTGAGGGTCCAGATCCTCTTCGTCGCCTCGGTCGCCGGCCTCGTCGGCTTCAGCCTGCTCCTCGTCTTCGTCCTGGACCGCCCGTTCGCCGGTGAACTCAGCGTCAGCCCCGCCCCGTACAGAGAAGGAGCCCTCGCCCAGTACTGGAGCCGGTGAGCCGACAACGGGTGTACTGGGCGCCGAGTACTTCATGTCGGCTCGACGGCGAAGCGGCCTGCGCCAGTTGGTGTTCGATGTCGTTGAACGGTCGCCGAACGAGGCCTTGGCCGACCAGCGGGGGCGCATCGACGTCACCCTCACCTTGACCTGTCGGGCAATTCGTCGAGGCGGCTGAGCCACTCCGGGGTCCCGGCCTCGATCGGAGCCACGCGGACCCGACCGGGCGGCGACGGCGACAACGCGAACCTCGTCCGCAGCACCGGCGCCGTGCGCGCATACGTCCGAGACGCCGTACGAGCGCACCTCGACGCACGGCTGGAGCAGCGCCCGAACAGACTGCGGCCCGGACACGCGGCGGGTGACAAGAGCCACGGCGCGGTGCGGGCTGTCCGTGATCGTGCGCGGGGCGGTCCGCGGAACTCATGAGCTGGGCAGGCCGCCGTGGCACGGATTCCTGTCGATGGCTGCGGAAGCACCCCGTCGTCCGGCAAATCTCCGGCGCTCTGCGGGAAGCCGCCAGACCACCCTGACCTTCGGCTCTAGTGCCGCGATCCTGGCTCGGCTGAGACCCTGCAGCATGTGAACCGAGACGATGCAGCTCGCACCCGGAGGAGGTTCCTCGGGGAACTGCGTGCCGACTGGGCGCAGGTACGCGGTCGGACGTGGATGTGGTCCGATACGACCGCAATGTCGGTCTACCACGTCGTCGCGCTCCCGTCGGTTTTCGCGCGGGGGCCTGTTCTGACCGGGGGCGAGTGGGGTGGCGCGGCGGGCTGCGGGGCGGACCACAGCAGTGCCTCATGGGCAGCACACCCGCGTCGCCGAACTGCCGCGCCATGTGCACGCACAGGACCTCCGAACACGCCCCTGGGCACCCGGAACCCGGCCACCGCTCCCCCGCCGTCGGCATTCGTCGCCGACGGGCCGGTGAGCTGGTCCGCTGGCGTGCCCGCACATACGGCCGTACACCCTTGGCCCGTTCGGGGGTGAGGTGCGTTAGCCCGTCCGCCCCCTGTGGCTACACCTCGACGCGTTGCATCCGCTTCCGCGACCTGCGCAAACGTTCCCGCGAGGGCGGTCACTACGACTGCCCGGGTGACACCTGTGCCGATCCCTCCTGTTGCGGAGCTGACGGATCGTCGGTTTTCTCGTCGATGGAGACCACAGGAGCGCCGAGCGGACAGGTCGGCCACTGCACTGTCGGAGGATTCCCTTGCGAAACACACACGTTGGCGTCGGTGTCGGTCTGCTCTTCGGAGTCCTGGCTCTGCAGAGTACGGCGGTCTGGGCCGCCGGTGACCCGGAGCTCCGCATCGATCCGGGCAATGCCTCACCAGGCTCCACGGTCACTGTCACCACCACGGCCTGCGGCCCGGACGTGACCTACGGCAAGGGCGAGTCCGTGGCGGGGGGCCAGTTCCATCTCTTCGAGGGCAACCGCAAGGGCGTGCTCGCGGGAGAGTTCCAGATCCCGGCAGAGGGAGCGTCCGGCACCGACACCGTCACTGTGAAGTGCCCGCCACGGATCAAGCTCACGGATACGTACGAGATCGCCGAGCGGCGGCCCAACGGCGCCATCGAGGCCGGCTTCGGAGGCGCCGAGGACACCGACAGACAGGTTGCCGTGGGCGGAGCGTTGATCACCGCGGCCGCGGCCGGGGTTCTGATCAGGATGCGCCGCCGCTCGCCCGGCGCCCGGTTCTGACCTCCCGCTCAGGCCACCCCGTCCCGGCGCCGCACCGTCCCGGGGAACGCGGGAACAAACCCCACCCGGCTCCAGGCAAGAGGCTCAACTGTGAAGGAATCCCGGGAAAGGACCGGCGCACCGCCGCGCATGTTCGTCCCACCGGTCACGTATCTGGTCCTGGCACTCGTGGCGGGCAGCCTGCTGGTGCTCGGCACGATGGTCGACAGGCGCCCCCCGCAGCCGTCGGCCGACCAGGCTTTCGCCACCTCGTCAGCGGGCCTTGGCTCCTCGCCGGCACACCCCGCCGTCCGGCCACTGCCCCCCGCGAAGCCCGTCCGGATTCGTATCCCCGCCATCGACGTGAACGCGCCTCTGGCAAGGCTGGGCCTCGACAGGGCGGGGGCTCTGCGGCCCCCGCCCGCCGACGAACCCGGTCTTGCCGGTTGGTACGGCGGGGGCACGGCACCGGGTTCGCCAGGTGTGGCCCTGGCCGCGGGGCATGTGGACACACGCGCCGGCAGTCCCGGCGTCTTCTACCGACTGGGTGCCGTCACCAAGGGCGAAACGATCGAGATCAGCCGGGCGGACGGGCGCACCGCCGTTTTCACCGTCGACGCCGTGGAGGTCTACGACAAGGACAGATTCCCCAACGAAAAGGTCTACGGCAGCTCTGGCCGCCCCGAACTACGACTGATCACCTGCGGCGGCCAGGCAGGGGGCAGCGGATACCTCGGCAACATCGTGGTGTACTCGACTCTCACCGCGGTGCGATAGACGCCACTCCCCGGCAGATTGGACCGCACTCGGTGAACCACCTTGCTGCCGGGAACGAGACTGCGCCGCAAGGCCCCATGCTGAGCCTGACCCCCGGAACCGATCCAGGTGGCGCCGACGCAGGCGGCGCGTTCGGCCGTGACGGGGTCAACGTCCTCGCGGGTCTGGTGCGACAGGTCGGTGCCCTGGCCGACCTGCCGCTTCGGCGGTGTCGACAGGACCCCGCCCAGGCCCGCCTCCCGCGTCGACTCCGCCTCACAGCGCTCGGCGAAACCGCAGGTCGGTCTGCGGCCCGCCCCGCCTTCGGCACCCCTGGACTGCCCTGCTCCACCATCACCGCAGGTCCCCGAGAAACGAGAGGCCCTGTCGTGGAAGTGCCGCGTGGTCGCGGTCACTGAGTCCAGTTCGTCCACTCGCGGGTGGACTGTCTCGTCCACAGGTGCGGGAACGTTTCCGACCGGCCCACCCCGGCGGCCACGGTACAACTCGGACGCGAACGATGCCGAGTGGTTCCCTGGTACGGGATCTACCGCCGGTTCCGGGACGGCTGGCCGGCCCGTCGGCCCAGCAGTCCATGCCAGGAACGCGCTGCCGCCGCCGGCGTACGGTCGCCTTCGGCGGCCGGGGAGCCTGTCCGTCCCCGATCACGACACCGACATCGGAGCTTTGGGGGCCCAGTTCTCGATACGCGCCACCAGCGTCCGACACCCGCCGGTGCTGGCGCCGGTGCGAGACGGCCCCGTCAGCCCGCCGCCCCGGCAAGGACACCGCGAGCCACCGAAGCCGAACCTGCTCGTGCTCCCGCCGCAGTTCCCGGACCGAAGTACGCCGTCAGAGCATCCGTCAGTCCCTGCCTGCCCGACGCCCAGGCGATGTAGCCATCGGGCCGCACCAGCAGCGCGTCACAGGACAGCTCCGGCACCGGCCCGGCATGCACCACGCGCACCAGCCCGGTCCACCCGCGGGCCTGCTCCGCATACCCCCCGCGGCCACCCCGCTCACCGAACAGCAGGAGTAGTGGACGCTCCTCCCGCAGCAGCGAGATCACATCGACCAGGCCCGACGAGGTGTGCAGGGCGACATTGTGCAGAAACCTTCCCTCCCACTGCGGACAGTCCGCCCCGCGCGTCGGCAGCACCGTGTCCTGCGCACTGACCATCGACGCCAGCACACCACTTTCCCCACCCCCCGCCAGTAGCTCACCGAACAACACCCGCAACGGCTCCAACTCAGGACCCGGCCGCATCAAAGCGAGCTGGGCCCGCGTACCGTCCACCACCCGCAGCGCAGCCGGCTGCCGCTCCGCGTCATAGGTGTCCAGCAGCCCCGCACCCGCCCTGCCTCGCACTGCGAGCGCCAGCTTCCAGCCCAGATTCACCGCGTCAAGCAGCCCCGTGCTCAACCCCTGCCCGCCCACCGGGAAATGCACATGCGCCGCGTCTCCCGCCAAAAAGATCCGCCCCCGCCGGAACGACCCCGCCACCCGCGAAAAATCACTGAACCGGCTCAGCCACCGCGGCTCCCCCATCGCGATGTCCCGCCCCAGGATCCGGCTCACCTCACCCCGCAACTCCCCCATCGTGGGCGGCAGATGACGTCCCACGTGCGCGCCCCGACAGTCAAGCGTCCGCAGGCGCACCACCCCTTCCCCCACCTCCTTCACCACGACCCAGCCGCGCTCGGTGCGTTGCCACCCCGCTTCCAGCACCTCGCCCTCCCCCAGCCGTACATCACCCGCCAACGCCGACACCGTCGCCGGCCATGTCCGCGACACAAAACCCGTCTGCCCCCGCACCACGCTCCGGGCCCCGTCCGCCCCCACCAGAAAGCCCCCTGAACACACCACAACGCCCCCCGGCCCCCGCGCCACCACGCTCACCCCCGCCGAGCCCTGCGACATCCGGACTACCCGATACCCACGTAAGATCCGCACCCCTGCGGCACGCGCCCGCCCCTCCAAGTCACATTCCAATTCCTCCTGAGCACACTTCAACACCGCCACCGGCTCCCCCGCGGGCGCCGGAATCCTCAGCCCCCCAACACCCCCGAAATGAAACGGAGCCCCATCCCCCGCCGAACCGCCCCGCACCCCGTCGGCGCCACCAACCGCCCCCACATCGCCGCCCGCCGACCGCGCACCCACAAACGCGCCCAGGTAGCCCCGCCGCACCAGACACTGCACCGCACGCGCATGCAACGTCGTCGCCTTCGGACACCCCGACACACCCAACCGCGACTCCATCACCACCACAGCCACCCCCCACCCCGCCAACTCACACGCCAACAGCAACCCCACCGGCCCCCCACCGACGACCACCACCTGCGCCCGTATCTCACGCATCACACAGACCCCCAAAGACGGAAATCCAACCCGAACCCGACCGAACCCCGAACTCACCGCGGAACCAAACCCAAGCCCGAACCGAGCAGCAACTGAACCTCGAGCCGAGGCGGAACCAGCCCGCCCAGCCCCGTCTTCTCTCCCTGCGCAAGCGAGAAAATATACCGGCTGGACGGTTCTTTGCAACGATGCCGACGACTGACTTCCCCTCCCCCAAAAACAGCAGACACCCCACACACAAACCCGGGCTGACCGCGCTCGTGATTACCCGTCGGGGCTGCGGCGCCCCCGCACCCTCGGCGCGGACCTGACGATCTGTCGTGGTGCCGATCGCGGTGAGTGTCGGTTCGACAATCTTTCCGGCTGGAGCGCGAGCGGCAAAGGGCCAGGCGGTGAGGCGCTACAGGACCGTCAATCCGCGGGGCAACGCCGCCGGTCGGCGTATCTGAGAGGCCAATCGACGACCTCCGCACCTGTCAGCAGCTCCTGGGAGTACTCGACCAGGCCCGTCTGCTCAGCGAATTCACGCACGTGCAGGGCCGCCCCAGTCGAAGTCCGGCTACCTCAAGGTGCCTCGCGCGTTCTTCCGCGACCTGCACGAATGGGAGTGGATCCCGCGCCGGTTCGACCCCGCCCACGCTCTGAGAACGCCACGGAGCGTTCGCGCTCTGATGGGCCCGGACCCGCGGGGCATCGCTGATGACATCTGGGCCAAACTGCTATGGGCCGGCCTGAACGTCGAGCCCGGCGACCTGCCGACCGCGGACGGCCGCACCTATCCGGTCGAGCTGATCCGCGCCATCACGTCGACCTGGCTTTTCGCAGGCCAACGCAGCGACGAGATCGCCCGGCTCCGGTTGGGCTGCATCCGTTGGCAGCACGACGGGCTGCCCATCCCCGGCGACTCCGGCGAAGCCCTCGCCCGCGACGCTGTCTGCCTGCTGGAGGTGCCCACCACAAGACCGGCACCGCGTTCACCAAGCCCGTCGACCCCCTGCTCGGCCAGCCATCGAGGCAGCGCAGGCCGTGAGGTCCGCCCAGCCGCCCAAGCTTGACCGCAAGACCAACGAGTACGCCGACTTCTTGTTCGCCCACCGGGTCCGTCGGGTCGCCAAGCACTACATCAACACGGCGATCATCCCGATGCTCTGCCGCAAGGCCGGTGTCCCTCCCGCGGATGTTCGCGCCAACATCACCAGCCACCGGGCCCGGTCCGCCATCGCCAGCCAGCTCTACAACACAAAGGAGCCGATGACGCTCTTCGAGCTGCAGGAATGGCTCGGTCACCGCACTCCCGAGGCGACCACCCACTACGCGAAGCTCACCCCGAACGCCCTCGCCAGGGCCGGGCCTTCAACGACGCCGGATACTTCGCCCGAAAGGTGCGCACCATCGAGGTCCTCGTCGATCGCGACGCGGTCACCTCCGGCGCGGCCGCCACCGGCGAGCCCTGGCAGTACTTCGACCTCGGCCACGGTTGGTGCACCTACTCCTACTTCGAACAGTGCCCGCACCGCAGGGCCTGCGCACGCTGCGACTTCTACACTCCCAAGGGCTCCAGCAAGGGCCAGCTCCTGGAGGCGAAGGAGAACCTTCAGAAGATGCCGGCCAGCATCCCGCTCACCGACGACGAACGCGCCGCAGTCGATGACGGGCAGGCCGCCCTCGACCAGTTCCTGGAGCGACTCACCGACGTTCCCACTCCGGCCGGACCGACCCCTCGACAGATCGGGCTGCCTGCCACCGCGACGTCGTCGCGATCAACGGCCCCAGCTACCGACTCAAGAACCGCCTCAAGGCCATCGAACGGGACACCAACGTGGCCTGACCACTGGCCACGTTCAAACGTACCGACCCGGCCACATCGAAGAGTACGTGGACAGCGGGGCATGGACCTACGCTCGGAGTTGCTTCCGCCACCGGTGGAACAACAACACCTTGAGGAGGTCTGCAGCGAGATCGAGCGGATCGCAGACCTGATTGCTCGCGGCGGACTGGCAGACGACGCCATCGCGGCCTTCAACGAAAGAACCGGACACGAGTACGTCTCTCTCGACTTCACGGAGTACTACGGGTGGCGCGACCTGCACGACTTCGCCCGTGAAGCCGCCCGGCCAGCATGGCCGAGGGTGCCCGACATCACTCGCGACGATCTCGCCGAAATCGTCCGCAGAGTTCTGGCCAATGACGCCGAAGCCGACTACTACCTGCGGCTTTTCGAAGTCAACGTGCCCCATCCGCAAGCAGCTTCTCTGATCTTCCGTCCTCCAGCCGAACTACGGGACGCCTCCGCTGGAGCGATCGTTGATGCGGCGCTGAGCTACCGCGCGATCGCCTTGTGACAACCTCAGCGATACGCCCGGGGACTTGACGCTCTCATATGCCACAGAAACGGCGGGAAGTCGTGAGGCAGCTAACGCCAGGCAATGCCGGTGCCGTCGACGTAGAGGATGGCGTCCATCAGGCGGCGCAGGTCGTGCTCGGGCGACCGGCCGATGTCCAGAGCCCTGCCCCTGCGCTCGACCCGCCACCCGGTGAGGATGGGCCCGATCAGTTCCCAAGCGCGCATCGGAGAGGTCGCTGGGATACGGGCGTTGTCGCGTCATGTTTCGGTAGTACCGGCGGCCAGCCCGTCCCTGCAGGGAGCAAACCGAGCCAAGCGGGGGCGCCTTGGGATCGGATAGCAGCGAACCGACGAGAACGGGCGACCGAGGGGCGACATCTACCCCATCCGCCACATGGAACACCTTCGCCCCAGCAGCCTTCTCGACTCGTCCCGGTGAAGCGCCACCAAACAACCTCGCCGGGACAAAACGCTCTTTGAGAGCCTGTCTCTGAACCCCCGTCGCTCGCGCGGAGCGCGGGCGCAGCAGCGGCCGATGCGGTGTGTGCGGCGAGCGTGCGTACGGGGCGCTGGAACGCAGGTGGGGGTTCAGGACAGGGTCTTCAGCAGGCCATCCTGGTCTGTCGGCGATCTTCAAACTCCGCGAGGAGCACCCGAATCGGGTGACGCTGCCCCGATTTGGAGAAGTGAGCAATCCTTGACGCGCACGTGGCCGAGCCGGGCCTGGCAGTGGTGGAGATTGCCGCCGCCGACGACGCGACCGCCTTCACCCTCCAGATGCGAGCGAACCGGTGTGGTGACGGCCGCCCGGCGGATCCGTACGAGCCTCAGGACATGCTGCCCCGGCACACCGTCCCCGGGGCCGGGGTGCGGCCCGTGCGGAGGTAGTGGTCGACCGTCTGCGTGACGCAGCGGTTCTGCGGGTATGTGCCATGACCCTCCTCCTCGGCCGTCAGAAGGACGCCGACGCCGTCGCCCAGGGCGCGGGCCATGTGGCGGGCGCCGGGGTAGGGGGTGGTCGGGTCGCCGGTGCCGCCGACCACTAGGACGGGGGCCGCGCCGTCGGCGTTCACCTGGAGCGTGGCGCGCTCGCCGTCGAACGGCCAGTCGTAGCAGAGGTAGACGCCGGTGGACCAGGCCGCGCCGAAGACGGGTGAGGCGGCTTTGATGCGGGCCGCGTCCCGGTCGAGGCGTCCGAAGCCGGGGCGCAGGCTGGAGTCCGCGCAGGTGATCGCGGTCAGGGCGGCGCGGATGCTGTCGCGCGGGGTCGCCGCGCGGTCGGCGGATCCGAGGTCGTCCGCGCCCTTGCTCAGCGGACGGCCGTCGTTGTGGTCGATCAGCGCGGTGAGGGCCTTGGCGAGCGGCGCCCAGCCGTCCGTGCCGAGGTCGAGATGGTCGCTGACGGCGTACGCGAGGTCGTGGGCGTCGAGGTTCCTTCCGGCGCCGGCCGGGGCGGGCTTCTTCTCCAGGCGGTCGGCCAGGCGCGCCATGCGCCGCGCGGCCTCCTCGGGCCCGTCGCCGGTCGGGCAGTGGCGGATCCGGGCCGCGCAGTGTGCGGCGAACCGGTCGAATGCCGCCTGGACCGCCTTGACCTGGGACACCTGCTCCTCGTCGTGGTCCTCGGTCGGATCGACGGACGCTTCGAGGACGAGCCGTCCGACGTGCGACGGGTACAGGTGGGCGTAGACCCCGCCGAGTGCCGTTCCGTACGAGACGCCGAAGTAGTGCAGCCGCTCGTCGCCGAGGAGATAGCGCATCAGGTCGAGGTCGCGTGCGGTGTGCGAGGTGCCGATGTACGGGAGGAGCGCCCGGGAGTGCTCGGCGCAGGCGTCGGCCCCGTCGTAGCCGGTGTCGTCCGCGGTCTTCCCGCATCGCACCGGGATGGTCGCGCCGACGCCGCGCGGATCGAAGGAGACCAGGTCGTAGCGGTCGAGGAGCGGCTCGTACTGGTTGATGAGTTCGGGCAGTCCGCTCACGCCGGACACTCCGGGGCCGCCGAAGTTGAGGACGAGCGAGCCGATGCGCCGAGCGTTCGGGCCGGTGGCCTTGCGGCGGATCAGGGCGACGTCGATCGTCCTGCCGTCCGGTTTCCGGTAGTCGAGGGGGGCCTTCATGGTGGCGCAGTCGTAACCCGTGCGTGCGGTGGGCGGCAAGGTGCAGTTGGACCAGTGGAGGTGCTGGCCGGTGGTGAGCGCGGTGGGCAGACCGGCGGGCGGGTTGTTTGCGGTGAACTCCGTACGCGGCTCCGCACTCCGGCCGGGAGCGTCGTGCTGCAGCCAGGCGCTGACGGCCCCGATCGCGGCGAGGACGACCACCGCGATGATGCGCGCGCCGACCGAGAGGCCCGGTCTATGGCTTCGTATCGGATGTGCGTCACTCATCGAAATCCCCGCGCTCCCGCCCCTGGACACCCGCCCCGTGCCCGCATGCCCGTACCCGTGATCATCCGATCGTCGAATGCGTGCAGGATACAAGCCGCCTCCGACAGCACGGCCGGACGCCCGGCGCGCGATGTCCGGGGCGGCGGGCTCGCTGTCACCGCCGGACTCTCTACAACATGGAGCTCCGCCCAGGTCGAGGGCCACGTCACACGCGTCAAACTCCTAAAACGCATGGCCTACGGACGAGCCAACTTCGACCTCCTACGCCAACGCACAACTCGCCCCATGACCGTGCAACATCACAAGATCCCCGACAGAGCCGAATATCGCGAACGTCCACGGACGTCGGTGGCAGAACCTCGTCGGTGGTAACGCCGGTGCGGATTGAAGCGGCTGATGCTCCGCAGGGTGTCGGCGAGGAACAACTGTTGTCCCGTGACGGGGATGAGGTGGATGGCTGAGGGGCCATTGGCGTGGGTTCCCGCGGTCAGCATGCGGGCCTGGTGACGGCACAACCGGCAGTGTCCGTCGGCCAGCGGGACGGTACGTACGCAGGTGATGCAGCGTCCGACTGCGTGGGTTCGCGCGGAACTGCGGCGGGCTTTGCAGATGTAGCCGTCCATGTAGCCCCAGGCGACGCAGACACGGCACGAGCAGGGCCGGCTTCGCGCGTTCAGGTGGGGGTGGCAGCGGCGGCACCAACCGGACATCCAGTACTCCCCGCCACACCCTTTGCACGGAGCAGGGGGATCGGCCGGCCAGCCGCACTCCCAGCAGCATTGGTGCCTCGGCGTGCGCGGCGGCCGCGCCCGGCAGGACACACACCAACTCGCCGTCCAGGGCCGCCCGCAGGATCGGTGAGAGGTTCTTGCGCCCGCTCATGGTGGCGTGCTGCGGCCGATGCGACGAACGGGCCTGACCGCAGGCTGACTACCCACGGCCTGCTCGGCTCTTTCGCAGGAGCGGCCGTGATCTTTCCTGGCTCGCGTATCAGCAGGTCCTCCGGACCGCAGTTCAAGACCGCGCAGATGACGTCCAGGTCATCGAGGCGGATGGAGGTCGGCTGCCCCGACCACAGGCCCGACATCCTGCCGCCCCAACGTTTGGGGCGAAGTCTGTTCGGGGGCAGGTCACCTGAGTTCAACAGCGTAGGAGTCGCCGGAGAATTCCCGGCCGTCGGTGCCTTCGCCGATGTCGGCGACGATGACGTCGTCGATGAAGCGGTCCTCGAAGTCGTCATCACGCAAGTCGTCGGCCAGCCACAGCGTCTCGATTTCGCTCCAGTCCCCACGGCTTCCGTCGATGCGTAGGGGTGCGGCGCGGCGGGTGCCGCGTTCGCGTAGGCGGTTCTCCGCTTACTGACCCCGCGATGAACCACCGCTAGAGTCGCCCGGTGGCCGCGGACGGTAGGGGCATCGAGACGAGGAGCCCGGACGATGGACCTGGAACTTCGGCATCTACGGACCTTGTGTGCGATCGCCGACGCCGGGAGTCTGGGGCGAGCCGCGGCACTCCTGAAGTACTCGCAGCCGGCGATGAGCACCCAACTGCGCCGGATCGAGCGGCTCTTCGGTGAGGACTTGTTCGTGCGTACCGCGTCGGGAGTCGAGCCGACCCAGTACGGCCTTGAGGTCTTGACTCAGGCGCGCGACATTCTGGCCCGTGCGGATGCCATCAGGCGTCGTCCGGCGGGGGACGGCGTCGGAGCACCCCGGGTCCTGCGCCTTGCGGCGACCAACTCGCCCGTCCTGTCCGGCATGGTCGTCCGTATACGCAGCCGGAGGCCTGATCTCACGCTGACGGTGAGCAGCGTCTACCCGTCGTCGGAGATAGTCGAGCACTTGGAGAAGGGCGAGGTGGACGCCGCGATCGCCGCGGACTACCCGGGAATGGAGTTGCGGCACTCCGCGGCCGTGGCGCATCGTGAGATCGTCAACGAACCCGCGTTCGTAGCCCTGCCCGCCGGTCACCGGCTCAAGCACCGCATGGAGGTCCCCCTCGCCGAACTCGCCGACGAGGCCTGGTTCCTGACCCCCGACGACGGTGCCGGCTGGCCGGGCGTGTTCTACGCGGCCTGCGCGGCAGCCGGGTTCACGCCCGCGGCCGTCCATGAGTACCTCGGTGACCGGCTCCAGCTCCAGGACATGATCGCCGAGGGACTCGGCGTCTCCATCGTGCAGGCCACGACCCGGCCGAACCAGGGCGTGATCGTCAAACCGCTGACCGGCACACCGCTGTGGACCCGCTATCTGCTCGCATGGCGCCGCGACCAGGTCACGGAGGACATCACGGAGACACTGTTCAGCTCCGCGCACGCGTCCTACCGCGACCTCATCACGCGGTCGGCGCACTTCCAGGCGTGGGCGGCGCAGACGTTCCATTTGCCGCGTTCCTAGGGTCAGTTACGGCGGCGTCCCGCGCCTTGGGACGCGGGGTCAGACCAGGAGCTCGCCCATCCACGTCTCGATCGCCGACGCGGTGCGCGGCAGCGCCGACGACATGAGGCGGGCGCCGTCCTCCGTGACGACCAGATCGTCCTCGATGCGCACGCCGACGCCGCGCAGCTCCGGCGGCAGCGTCAGGTCGTCCGGCTGGAGATACAGGCCCGGCTCGACGGTCAGGACGTGACCCGCCTCCAGGACGCCGTCCAGGTACTGCTCGGCGCGGGCCGCGGCGCAGTCGTGGACGTCCATGCCCAGCATGTGGCCGCTGCTGCACCACGTGTAGCGGCGGAAGAGACCGCTCTCGGGCTCAAGGGCCTCGTCCGGCGTCACCGGGAGCAGGCCCCAGGAGTGCAGCCCCTCGGCGATGACCCGCATCGCGGCGAGGTGGAAGTCACGAAAGCGCGCGCCCGGCCGGACCGCAGCGATACCGGCGTCCTGCGCGGCGAGCACGAGGTCGTAGAGGTCGCGCTGCGCGGCGGTGAAGGTGCCGCTCACCGGAAGGGTGCGCGTGATGTCGGCGGTGTAGAGCGTGTCCGACTCGACGCCGGCGTCGAGCAGCAGCAGGTCACCGGGATGGACCGGACCGTCGTTGGCGATCCAGTGCAGTACGCACGCGTGCGCTCCGGCGGCGGCGATTGTCTCGTAGCCGAGGCCGTTGCCCTCGAGGCGGGCGCGCAGGCCGAAGACGCCCTCGACCCAGCGTTCGCCGCGCGGATGGCGGACGGCCTCGGGCAGTGCGCGCACGACGTCGGTGAATCCGGCCGCCGTGGCGTCCACCGCGATCTGCAGCTGCTCGACCTCCCACTCGTCCTTGACCAGGCGCATCTCGGACAGGAACGAGGCGAATTCGAGGTCGTCCTTTTCACGGCCGGTGCTGTCGACGAGCGCGTCGATCTCCGGGTCGACACCGCGCAGCAAGCGGGCCGGCCGCGCGCCCACCAGCCGGGCGGGCACGTCGTCGAGGCCCTGGGTCGCCATGCCGAGCCGTGAGGAGGCCTCGTCGAGGGTGGCGCGGCGGCCGACCCAGATCTCGCCGTAGCGGCGGTCGCGGTAGAACTCCCCGGTGTCGCGCGGGGATCGCGGGCGGACGTGCAGCACCGCCTCGTGACCGGAGGCGGTCGGTTCGAGGATCAGGACGCTGCCCGGCTCGGTCCCACCCGTCAGGTACGAGAACGCGGTGTGCGGCCGGAACCGGTAGTCGCAGTCGTTGCTGCGCACCTTGAGGACGCCAGAGGGAACGACGAGCCGTTCGCCGGGGAAACGCGCGGACAGCCGGTCGCGCCGTTTGGCCGCCCACGGTGCGATCGACTGCGGGGGCGGATCGGCGCGCGGCGAAGAGTCCCAGTTCCCCATGAGGAACTCGGCGAGCGCCGAGGAGACCGGAAGGTCGTGCGAACCGGTGTGGAACGGCTTCTTCGTCGTCATACCGGGATCGTAGGGAGCAGGGGGCCGCCCCGCCCCATACCGTTTTCCCGCCGCACGCATAACACGAGCCGGAGACCTGCTCGGCGTCCCCGACCTGACCATCAACTGCCTCTGCGGGCACGGATGTTATGGCCCGCCCCGCCATTGTCGTATCCCTCGGTCCGTTGTCATTGGCCGCTGTGAGTGGGACGTTCCCCCCACGCCTCGCCGCTCGTGCTCGAAGCGCCCCCCCCCACTCACGAAGGAGCATTGATGCGTCGTCGACCTGCCCTGCCCGGATTCCATCCCGGAAGTCGGTCCAGATTCGCGTCCGGATTCCTGGCCGTCAGCCTGGCGGTCAGCGCCCTGACAGCAGGCCTGCTGGCCGCACCGGCCCTCGCAGCAGCCGGACCGAAGACCGCCACAACGGCTGCTCCCACGACCACCGCCGTGACCAAGCCCAAGCCGCGCGCGCTGTCGCCGCTCGGCGCGAACACCACTGCGCCCGATCAAGCAGACGTCCAGAGCGGGCGACTGGCCGCCGCCCATGTCCGGCCGCTCAGCCCGCAGTTGCCGCCGACCTCCTCGACCTCGAGGACCGTGCGCCCTCCCAAAGCCACCAAACACGCGGCAGCCGCGTCGTGCACCCCGGCCGACTTCGGCACCCGTACCGGATCCGAACTCGTCGCGTACATCAAGGACTCGACCACCGACTGCATCAATACGCTGTTCGGCATCACCGGCACGGACGCCCGCAACGTGTTCCGCGAGGCGCAGATGGTGACCGTCGCAGGCGCCTTCCAGGACGCGTCGCAGAGGTATCCCGGCGACAACTCCACGCACGTGTGGCAGCTCGTGCTGTTCCTGCGCGCCGGCTACTACGTGCAGTACAACGACTCGGCCGACGTCGGCGACTACGGCCCGCCCCTGGCCGCGGCCATCGAAGGCGGACTGGACGCGTTCACCACCAACTGCCGCTTTATGCACGTCAGTTCGGAACACGGCAACGTCCTGGGCGACGTCATCATCCTTACGGACAGTGCCGACGAGCAGGCTCGCTACCTGAACACGTACAAGCGACTCCTGAACGCCTACGACAGCTCCTACGACGCCTACTGGAGCATGGACACGGCCGTCAACGACGTCTTCACCCCGCTCTTCCGCGGCCACTTCAACCCCGCGTTCATCAGCGCGGTCACCGCTGACCCGAGCATCATCGACACGCTGAACTCGTTCGCCCTGAACCACATGTCGATGCTGAGCGGGACCTGGTACTTCATGGCCGCCAACGCCGGAACCGAGACGGCGCGCTTCCTCGACACGGCCGGGCTCCAGGACAAGGTGCGGCCGATGGTGAAGGGCCTCCTCGGCGCCTCCTCGATCACCGGCCCGACCGCTCCGCTGTGGGTCGGCACCGCCGAGATGACCTCCTCGCACGACGCGGCCCTATGCTCGTACTACGACACCTGCGACCTGACGTCCAAGCTCACCGCGGCGGCACTCCCCATCACCTACAAGTGCGATGACGGGCACACTTTCCTGGCCCAGTCCCTGACCGACTCGGCGCTCGCCGAGGCCTGCGCGAGCGTGCAGGGACAGGACGCCTACTTCCACGGCATTGTCAAGGACAGCGGCCCGGTCGCCGATGACCGCAACACCAACATCCAGATCGTCGTCTTCGCGAGTCCCAGGGACTACCAGACGTACTCAGGCTGGATCTTCGGCAACAGCACCAACAACGGCGGCGAATACCTGGAGGGCAACCCCGCCGACCCCAACAACCAGGCCCGCTTCGTCGCCTACGTGAAGAGCGTGGGCGACGGCTTCCCGGCGGACATCTGGAACCTGAACCACGAGTACACCCACTACCTCGACGGCCGCTACGACACGTACGGCGACTTCTCCGCGGGCCAGACGGTCCCGGACATCTGGTGGATGGAGGGCTTCGCCGAGTACGTCTCGTACACCTACCGGGGCGTGCTCGACACCGAGGCGCTCTCCGATGCCGGGAAGCACACCTACGCCCTGAGCACCCTGTGGCAGAGCACGTACGCCAACTCCGACCTGACCCGCACTTACCCCTGGGGCTACCTGTCCGTCCGCTACATGATTGAGAACCACCCGGACGACGTGCAGGCCATGCTCACCAAGTTCCGCACCGGCGACTACGCCGGAGCCTATGCGGTCTACAACACCGGCATCGGCACCCGTTACGACACGGACTTCGCCGCCTGGCTGGACACTTGCGCGGCCGGCGCCTGCCGCGGGAGCAGCAGCTGACCGAGCCCTGACGGCTGAGCCGGCCGCCGCCTGCCCCTGCCTCTCCCTGTCACCCCGCCGGGGCGGGAACCTGGTGGAAGTGCGGTGCGCGCTGCATGAAGTGGCCCAGCGCTCGATGCAGTTCGTCAAGCAGCTGGGTGTCGGCCAGCTCTGCCGGATCTTCCTGAAGCCGGTCGAGCTGTCGGCCGGTCTTGGCGCGCCCAGGTGCGTCAGACCGTGATGGCGAAGACCCACAGGTGAGGGTCGGGGCCGGGGATGATCACGTAGTGGACGATGGCGGTGCGGGTCGTGATGACGCGTACCGCCTCATCCATGTCGTACTTGTCGGCCTGCGGCCAGGACCAAGGGTCGGCGCATGCGCGGATCACCGCGTCGTGGAGCTCTTCCTTGGCCGGGCCGGGCAGGTTTTTGATGGTCTCGCCGATGTGCGCGGCGAATCGGGCGGGGATTGCCGTCACGCGCCGAAGACCTCGTCCATGGTCATGGAGCCGGTTTCGGGTCGGCCGCTGGCGATCCACTTCTGGTAGGCGACGCGGGCGTGCATGCGCGCGCGGGCTTCCCGCAGGTCTTCGGGGCCGTCCGCGGCGGCCTGGTCGGCCTCGAGGACGCCGGTGACGTAGTCGTTGAGGGACATTCCGGCGCGCTGCGCCGAGGCGCGCACCTTGTCGGCCAGCTCCTGGTCGACGCGAGTGTTGAGCTGTGCGATTCCCATAGCAGCCATGTTAGCGATCTGCTAGCAGGCGGGGAAGGGGCTGTCGGGCGACGCCCGCGGGCGCAGAGCTGGTCCCGTGTCGCCTGTCCTTCTACCGGCTCGCGGGGGCCGAGGTGGAGCCGTCGCAGGGTGCCTGGGTGTCGCAGACCTCATGGCGTCTGTCCGTGCTCGGCGGAGCGGGGCGAGGGGTTCGTCGACGAAAAGGGGATGAGGCGTGCCCGACCGGTCGCCTGTGCACGCGTACCGCTCACCGACGGTCCTCGACCACGACGGGCCGTTGCCCATCAGCGAGGGCACCGTCATCCGCCTGGTCGTTCAGAAGCTGCCCAGCGGTGGGGTCAACAAGCCTGTCTGGCTGTGGTGGTCGCGCACCGGCGCCACCGAAGTGGACGTCGACCGCTGCTGGCAGTGCTTCCTTCGGCGCTTCGACATCGAGCACACATTCCGCCTGTTTAAGCAGACCCTCGGCTGGACCAAGCCCCGACTTCGCAGCTCGGAAACGGCCGACCGGTGGACCTGGCTCGTGACCGAGCTAAGATCGGCACCTTCGACAACCCGGACGACGCCGCTTGGTTCCGGGGTCACGACGAGCGGACCGGGTATCCCGTCGCGCGGATCTCGTCACGGACGTCCGCGAGGGAGATCTTCGGGTTCAGGCGTCTGACGATGTCCTCGTCCAGCGGTCGCTGCTCGTAGATGTCCCGCACCGCGTCAAGGTCCACGGGCCGTTCGTAGTAGTCCTTCGCCCATGATCGGAACGCCTGCGGTGTGCGCTCGGTGAGCATCGCGAACATCCATCCGGAGCCGTCGGGGTCCCTCTCCCCCTCCGGGAAGTCGATCCGGCCCGTGCGCCACCGGTCGTCCTCCTTCTCGCGCCACAGACAGCAGGTGACCATGGGCATGTCCTCGTCCCGGAAGGCCGGTTCCTCGACGGCGGAGCGGAACACCTCAGGCACCGTGTCCAGGACGCCAGGCCACACCTCGCCTTCCGCGTACGGGCTCATCGCCGACTCGTGGTCAAAACCCCGGATGTACGCACCGGCCGCCGAGAAGACCACGTCGTACTCGTCGCCGCCGCCGTTGCGCATCGAGAAACAATTCTCGCCGTCCCGCCCCTGCGCGCCGAAGGTGTAGTACCGGTAGGCGCCGCCGTGATTGAGCACGGCCTCCGCGACGGCGATCGAGAGGCACAGGTCGTGCAACTCGGGCAGGTCAGGCAGCGAGGCCGCCACGTCATGAACAGTCATGACGTCATCCAAGCGCACACCACCGACAGCACCGACGGCGCCGTCGCGCGCCACCTCCGAGGCCGCACTCCTGAAGCTCTCGAAGCCGCATCCCGTGAAGGGGCCATGGGCCGATCGCTGAATGCGCGCACGCGCGGCACCGCAAGGCAGGGACAGAGACCGTCGGACCGGCCGCGGGACGAGCGCCGACGCCTGCGGGTGCCGTCGTCGGCGGTGGGATCGGCGGTCTGGCACTGGCTGCAATGTGACATTCGGATGCCAGGGCGGCGCGAGGCTTCTGCAATGGCAGGCGCGGAAATGTGTGCGTCGTTACAGGGTGACTGACCACCGGCCACGGGTTTGTGTGTTTCTCCGTCGGGGTGATCGTGACTGCGCCGCCGTAGACGGGCAGTTCGCCAACGGTGTTGAGGCGGTCGCGAATCTCTTCCAGCAGGTTCCATAGGCGGCGCGGGCCGCCCTGATGGACCGTCGGTGACTGGCGGGGGCCGTCCGCAGGCAGCAAGCTCCGGTCATCATGCGCGCGTTGAGGCTGCGGTGTCGCTCGCACCCAGGGGCGCATCCCGTGGGCCTATGCAGCCCACGGGATGCGCCGTGGCCGAGGAGGACTTCCGCGGTGTCGCTCGCCGGCTACTTCAGGTTGAGTACGTCTCCGGCCGACACCTTCCGTGAGGTGGTCGTGGTGCCGGGAAAGTACCAGCGCCAACTGCCCCCCGAAGTAACGGTCACCTTGGTGGTCAGCTTTCCGGCGTCGCCCGTCGTCACGGTCTTGACCGTGCTGTACTGGGCGACGCCCTTCTTCCTGAACTGGAGTTTGACCTGCTGCCCGGTGAACCCGTGGTACTTCAGGTCCTCCCAGTTGGCCCGCGACAGCTTGCCGGTGACAGTTACCTTGGCGCCCTTGGTGACCTCCTCGGGTGCGATCACCGTGGTGAGCTGGGCGGCACGCTTGACCTTGTACAGGGCGATACGGTCGGAGATCCAGTAGTCGCCGTCGTTCGCCTTGACGGTGGCGTTGACCTGCCAGACTCCCGCGACCTTGTTGCTGTCGCTGTCGCTGTAGCCGGGAATCCAGGCCGGCGTGACGGTCATCGTGGCCCTGCACACCGATGTCGTCGCCGACTTCTTGGTGCAGGAGGTGCCGGTCCAGTCCACGAAGCCGCTGCCGGCGGCGCTGGAGGCGTTGTACGTGCTGACATGCGTCAGCCCCTTCACGCCGGAGCCGTCCTTGACGGTGATGTCGATCGGGTACCGGATCGTCTTCGACGTTCCCACAATGACGTTGCCGCCGCCGTTGACGACGGTCTTCACCACCCGGATGTCGCCCCGCCCCTCCGCATGGGCTCCGGTCGCCAGCGCCAAGGCCGCCGCCCCGCCGGCCGCAGCCCAGGCCATTCTGCTTCGCATGATCCTCCCCTTGTCGTGTCCGTGCCAGAAGAGGCTATGCGATCAGGGCTCTTGCCGTGACGACACGGACCTCCTGGGGCGTGTGTGAGAGGGCCGCACTGGTAGCTGGCGGCACTCAGGCCAGACAGATACGCCCACGGCAATCGACCTTTCCGGCAAACTGCCCATCCGTGGACTGACGACGGCCCGCAGCAACCCTGCCGTGAGCTCCGGATCCCACGGCCGATGGTCAGGTTCATCAGAATCGCTTTGGTCTCCGCCTCAAGAGCTGATCACGTGCAGGGTTGCCAGCAGGAGCTGACAATTGGTGATCGCGTCGTACTGTCCGCCCAGGGGTCGATAGCGGTACGCCCTGCGGTGAGCTGCCCACAGGCCCTTCCAGGTGACGTACGACCGCATGGTGTCTTCCACACGGAGTTCGCCAACCATTCTCGGGTCCGGCGAGCGTCGGCGAAGTGGCGGTACAGCTCCCGCTCCATCACTTCGCGGTCGAAAGCTGCGTTGTAGGTGACGCAGCGGCGGCCGTGGAGCAGGTGAGCGAGTTCGGGTACGAGCTCGCTGAACGCCGGTGACACGGCCGTCTGGACGGGGGTGATTCCGTGGAGCGCGCTGGCGCGGGGCGTGATGGCGGCGCGCGGGTTGACGAGTTGGTTGAGGAGGGGGGTGCCGTTCGTGTCCGTCAGACCGATCTGAACGGCCCACGAGCGGTTGAGTCCGATTGTCTGGAGGTTGAAGACGAGCAGCTGGGGATCATGGAGAAGTCTGCTCGACCATTGTCTTGCGGTGTCGCGCCGCCTTGGCCAGGAAGGCGGTCGACGCGGGGCCCGGACGGCGTCGTCCAGGCGAAGGTGGCGTTCGCGGGTGGACTGTTCGCGCCAAAGCTGCCGGCTTCGGGCTGGGTGTTGCTGGTCGGATTCACCGACGTCGAGATGGACCGGGCGCCAGCAGGCGTCGAGGGTCTCGCGGGGCGAGCGCCAGGCGAAGTTGACGTGTGGTCGGCCGGGGACGAAGGTCAGGCGCAGGCGGCCCTTACTGTGTGCCTCGCAGGCTGGAACAGCCAAACCATGTTGCCGTAGATACGTTCACGCTGGACGATGTGGAGCCGTGCGGGGGTTCCGTACTGAAGTTCCACGACGATGCCGTCGGGGCAGACGACGTCGGCTTCCAGATCATCGTGCGGAACGAACTGCCGGTCTTCGGGCAGGCCTTCGCGCCATCGCTGGTTCCAGGACCCCTCGCCGCGTACACGGGAGGGGCCAAGCACTGCCCCGCACTCGGGACACGTAGTCGGGGAGGCCATCACGCAGCCTTGAGCTCCGCGTCCAGCCACATCACGGCGGCCTCGGTAAGGCCGAGTTCCTGGGGTGGCATTCCTGCTGCGCGCAGGACTCCGGCGACAGTGCTCTCGTTGCGATGCCTGTTGACCAGATCGATCAGGACGCTGTCGGCCTTCTCCACGAGATCGAGTGTTGCCAGCAGGTCGCCATTGGTGGCGATCTGCCGGTCGCACCCCGATCAGCCTCCGGCTCTCCTCCTTGGCCTTGTTCCGGCGCGTGGGGACGCTGACGCGGAACTCGGAGTAACGCACAGTGAACGGGGTTCCCTGGGACTATCTCGTGACGGTCGCCCAGTTCGCCGTCGATGACGACGCCGAGCTCGATGTCAGCACGCCCAGCGTCCGCGTAGACGAGGAGCTTGACCGGCAAACACCGGACACCGGACACCGGACCGTGAGGGGACATCGGGGCGTGCGGGCTCCAGCGGAAGGGTGCACTTTCGGCCAAACAGTTCCCGGCAGGGATCGGAGGGGCGCCGATCCGTGATCAACACGGGGACCTTGGGCATGTCTGGTTTTGAGTGGAAGTAAATATTGAATTTTGGATCAATTCGGGTGCCCTTGTCCAGTTCCGTTGATCGTTTTCAGTCACTGAGGTGTTACTGGCGAGGAACATAAATTCGAAGTGTGCCAGTATTCGAGCCAACGGGGACGGCGCTGGAGTACCGGATATCCGGTACCGGCAGGGCGGCATGCTGACCACATGCCGCAGCGGCCCCGTGCCAGTAGGGGGAGTCGGGTGCTTTTTTGATGTGTGCGAAGCACCGGCATCGGCGGCACTGTTCCTTCCTGGCCCGCTACCCACTGTCCCAGTTGCCGAACGTGTGCGACGGCTCGCCCTCCGCCGTGCAGGTGCGCACCACCCGGCCAACTCCAGCCGGACCGGGGCTCGTTGCGGTCCGCCCCGGTCAACGGACCGCGATCATTGTCCTGTTCCGGCGGGCGGCCGACATCAGGGAGACCGCTCAAGTAGTCCATCGCCGGACAGCCACCCACCGGCATCGCCCGCCCGACGGCACGCGCGCCGCCCCGAACACACGACAGAAGATCATCATGATCCGAGTTCCCACCTGCATACTCAGCAGCTTTCAGGCACCCCAGATCTCTCACGGCCACAACCCCGACCGGTTCGTGCAGATCGGTTCGTTGACCAAGCCGCTCACCGCGACCGTCCTGACCGCCTTGGCCGACGCCGGAGTCCTGAGCCTCGACGACCCGCTGGAGCTGTTCCTGCCGGCGCCCCGCGGCACGGGAATCACCCTGCGCCGGCTTGCCGAGCACACCTCGGGCCTTCCTCGGATACCTCCCGGCATCGCCGGGCGCGATCCCTACGTGGCTTTCGACGCCGACACCCTGGACTCGCTCGTACGGCACCTCGACACCCTGGTCACGGCTCCCGCGGGGACGGTCGAGGAGTATTCCAACCTCGGATACGCGGTCCTGGGCGCCGCTCTGGTCGCGGCCACCCGCACCCCGTACGAGGAACTGCTGCACCGCCACCTCCTCGATCCCCTCGGCATCGCCGACGTCGCCGCCGATCCGCCGTCCGGCAGACGACTGTGCCGCAGGGGGCTGTTCGGCCGGCCTCGGCAGCCCTGGACCATGGACGGCGCGATCCTTCCCGCCGGCGGGCTGTGGGCCACCCCCCGGGCCGCCGCCCGCCTCCTCACCGACCTGCTTGTCGACCGCAGGCTGGGTGAGCCTGCACCGGCCTGGCAGAAGGCGGGGAGCCTTCTGTGGCACAACGGCGCGACAGGCGGCGCGTCCGTCTTCGCGGGAGCCTCACCGCAGGGCTGGATTCTTGTTCACCGTCTGTCCGGTAGAAGTGCCGTGACGGACAAGATGGCCCTGGACACGCTCAGACTCTTCATCGGGCCCCGAGCTTGATGCCCGGAGCGGCAAGGAGCCCGGATGCGTCACCACGACGCTCTTCCGAACGGTGCCGTCAGCAACCCTGACGAGCCTCACCGCTCTGAACTGCGTAAAGAGGATGCGAAAAAAGCTGCCGGGCCGCGGGCGGGAAGCCGCCTGCGGCCCGGCAGTTGGTACGAGAGGAGCGGCGGATCAGAAGGCGCCGGTGCCGTTCGGGGTGCCGAGGCCGGTGGGGCCGTCCCAGCCGACGCGGGCGTTGCACCACTGGGTGGTCGGGCAGCTGCCGTTGCTGCCGGAGGTCACGTCGTAGAGCGACGTCGCGTGTGTGTAGGGGTAGTTGTTGTCGATCGAGCCGGTGTTGCCGGCCAGCCCGTAGACCGAGGCGATGATCGGGGACGACACGCTGGTGCCGCCGAAGACCATCCAGCCGGACAGGCCCTGGTACGCGGTGCTGTCGTAGACGGCCACGCCGGTGGCGGGGTCGGCGACCGCGGAGACGTCCGCCTCGGCGCGGTTGGCACAGCCGGTGCCGAAGGATGCGGCGCCGCTGAGCGCGGCGTTGTATGCGGAGCAGCCGCTGCCGGCGCCGCTCCACGCGGTCTCGGCCCAGCCGCGGCTGCCGGTCGAGGTGGTGAGGTGGGTGCCGCCGACGGCGGTGACGTAGTGAGAGGAGGCCGGGTAGCTCGCGCCGTAGCCGCTGTCACCGGAGCTGGCGGTCACCGCGATGCCCGGGTGGTTGTAGTACGAGCCGTAGGTGGCGTCGGAGGCGTCGGAGCCCCCGTAGCTGTTGCTGATCGCCACCACGCCGGGGGTGGCCGCCGCACGGTTCACCGCGGCGCCCAGATTGGCGAAGGAAGAGGAGCTGGCCTCCACCAGGAGGATGTGGCAGTTGGGGCAGATCGCGGAGACCATGTCGATGTCGAGCGAGATCTCCTGGGCCCAGCCGCCGTTGTTGCGGGGGTAGTTGGTGCCGCCGTTCTGGTCGATCTTCTTGAAGCAGCCGTTGGCCGTGGTGCAGGCCGGCAGCCCGAACTGGCTGCGGTACACGCCCAGGTCGGCCTCGGCGGTCGGGTCGTTGTACGCGTCGACGATCGCGACCGTCCGGCCCGAACCGGCCGTGCTGGACGGCAGGTTGTACGCGGACTGCAGACTGGAGGGTCCGTAGCCGGAGGGCGTGGCGTTCGGGGCGACCGACTTCAGGGGGGTGAGGTCGGTGCGGACGATGGCCTTGCACGCCGCGAACCCGGCTTTGGCGGTGGCGCAGGAGTGGGCCGGCGCCTTGGCGCTCGGCGTGGCCGCGGCGTGGGAGGCCACGGCGGGGCCGAGGACGGTGAGCGGGATCGCCGCCAGGGCTGCGGACACGATGGTCAACAGCCTTGCGCGCAGCTGCATATGGGTCTCCTTGGGTTGTGGAGATCAGCGACGGCGCAAGCGTGCTGGAAGAGCAGCTGAACGGAAAGCCATCAAATATTAAAGAAACGATTCGCTTGTGATTCCCGCCTTCGTGAATGGTGATTCGGAGTGCAAAAACCTGACATGTTCATGGAGGGTTTGGGTAGCCGGGTCTCGGGGTAACTGCCCGCTGCCGTGCTGGTGACACGGGCTCAGTTCTGCCGCAGTGCCGGCATCGGGACCGGGATGCCGTACGCGGTCGCGCCCGCTCCGACGTCGCCCTCGCAGGTGTTCGGCGGGTCGGCTGTCACGGGGATTCAGGAACATTCGTGTCAGATGGTGCGCCAAGTGCCTGACCATGTCCTTGCATGACAAGTCGGTCGGTTCGTTGACGCAGTTCAGCGGCTCGTCGCTTCGGGTGGATCCGCCCGAAGCGACGTCTCGGCGACAGGTACCGCCCGCCGTAGGGTGGTCGTATGGGCAACCGGGGCGCCCCGGTTGCGTCCGGTCGTCGTCGCGGTCGACGGGGGCGGGTCAAGGCTGTGCCTCGGGCCCCGGCGAGGTCGACCTGGACGAGCAGCTTCAGAAGCTGCTGAAGGGCTCGGGCGAGTAGCGATGGGGCGGGGCGTTCCCGCTCACGTCCATGCCGAAGCCATCCTTTCGCCGCTACGGCGCATCCGGGTCGCGAGGTGGTCGACCATGAAGAGCGCGGACCGCTGGGCCGGGTCGGCCTCGCGCGACTCCAGCTCGGAGTTGAGAGAGCTGACGCCGGATGAGGCTGTGCGAGCGGCGCGAGAGGCTGGTGAACAGCGCCTCCGCTTCGTACCGTGGCGGCAGGCTGCCCGGACACCGTTGTGGAATGCCGGCCCGCCAACTGTCCCCTCGCGCTCTCCTGCCTCACGCGGCAGGACGCCTTTGCTGCCCCCCGTTCCCTGCGCTCACGGACCCGGGCTTCACCGCGTTCGTGCCGCGCGAGGGCTGCGGCCCCTGCGCGCCCGGACACGGCGAGCCGGACGACGGAACGGGCCGTCCGATGCGGGACGGCCGCCGGGAGGCCTACTTGGATTCGACTCGTCCCACGTGAGTCAGTGCCTCGCACGTGGTCTGCCACGTGGGGGCGCCGGGGTACAACAGGGTGCGGAGGTAGGCCGCGGTAAGCAGGGCGAGGGCGGCGACTCGTTCGGGGTTCTCGTCGGTGGTCTCGGCGGCGTCGTATCCGGCGATCCCGCCGAGTCCGTGCTCCGCGTCGAACAGGGTGAGCAGGGTCTTGGGACTGGGGGCGAGGGTGTAGGGGTCGGCATGCCAGTCCGGCCCCATGTCCGTGAAGTGCCGGGAGTCGTCCTTGTCGCCGGCGACGACCAACGCGGGTGTGGTCATGGTGGAGAAGTCGACGGCCCCGATGATCGGCCACTGCTCGGCCATGGGCCCGTTGAAGACGTCGCCGCCCCTGCCGGGCGCGGCGAGAAGTACGCCCGCCTTGATCCGAGGTTCCACGAGGTGCACCACGTCCCCGGTGTCGGGGTCGGTGAGCCCGGCGCCAAGGAGGAGGGCGGCGGTGAAGCCACCGAGCGAGTGTCCGGCGAGGGCGACCTTGGCGTGGTCGATCCGCCCGGCGAGCTGCGGCACGGCGCTCTCGATCACGTCGATCCGATCGAGGATGTGGGTCATGTCCTCGGCGCGGGAGCGCCAGAAGTCGGGAGCTCCGGGGGCGTCGGCGACCACGTCGGCCAGCGTCCTGGAGGTGAGGTGCGTGGGCTGGACGACGACGAATCCGTGGGCTGCCCAGAAGTTGGCGAGCGGTGCGTAGCCGTTCAGCGAGGAGAGATTGTTCGAGGGGCCGTGGCCATGGGAGAAGAGGATGACGGGAAGGCTGGTTCCGATCGCGGGAGCGGAGACGCGCACTTGGAGGTCCACAGGACGTCCGGGCACGGAGAGGACTACGGGACCGAATGACAGGACCGGGACGGGCGTGCCCAAGGCGTCGGTGGTGGCGGATGTGCTCACGATGAGGGTTCCCTTTCGGTGACACCTGCCGCCCGCCGGTCACCTGCGACGGCGATGGACAGGGCGGTCAGGAGCGTCCCGTTTCGACCAACCTGAAACGGAACACTGCTCCATTTAGTATCCGGAACGCTGTTCCGTTTTGTCAATCGCAGTGAAGGAGCACGTAATGGCCACCGAGGGCCGTGCAGGGCAGTCGCCGTCCCGAAGCAAGCGGGTCGACGCCCGGCGCAACCGCCAGACGGTGCCCACCGCCGCCGCCGAGGTGTTCGTCACCTCCGGGTGTGGACGCGCCGATCCGCCAGATCGCGGCCCAGGCGGGCGTCGGGATGGCCACGATCTATCGCCACTTCCCGACCCGGGCGGATCTCGTCACCGCCGTCTACCGCCACCAGATCGAGGCATGCGCCGAGGCCGGCCCGAACCTGCTGGCCAGTGCAGGCTCACCCCTCGACGCGCTGCGCCAATGGATCGACCTCTTCGTCGAATTCCTGGTCACCAAGCACGGACTCGCTGACGCCCTGCAGTCCGACAACGACCGCTTCGCCGCACTGCACGCCCACTTCCTCGACTGCCTGCTGCCCGTGTGCGCCCAGCTGCTCCACGCCGCGGTCGAGTCCGGTGACATCAGCCCCGGCACGCAGCCCTACGAGCTGATGCGCGGCATCGGCAACCTCTGCATCGGAGGCGACAACGACCCCCGCTACGACCCCCGGCGCCTGATCGCCCTCCTCCTCCAGGGGCTCCAGCGACCTCACGCGTCTTGATGCCGACGAGCGACATCGCCACCCGGTCCCTCCGCGAGACTTCCACGCGATCTGAGCGGGCCGCCTCGCAACAGCCGGAGACGTCGGCAAGCACAAGCGCCCCAGAGCCGGTGCTGTCACTTCTCATGAGAATCGGCGCGGAGGAGAAGAGCAGTATCGCGATTGCCTCCAACGAGGCTTTCACCGGCTGGAGCCGGACCTTCACCGATCCACGGCTCTGCACAGCGATCGTGGACCGGCTCACCCTCAACGCCATCTTCATCGAGACCAGCACCGAGTCCTACCGCCTGGCTCGTTCCAAGGCCAGGGCGGAGCAAAAGGGCAGGCAGTAGTGGAGCACCCGATCAGCTTTGCGAGCCGAGTCCATGGGATGATCTTCGCCGAGATGAGCAGGCAGAGGGGGTGGAGATGCAGTACATCGTGCACGAGAACCCGGTCGGTCGGGCCGAGAGCAACTACATCGCCCAGGCCGATCTGACCCCCTTCGACCTCGACGGGCAGATCGAGCAGTTGTGGCTCCAGCCCGAAGAGGACGGCACATACGCGGTGGCCTGCATCCCCTTCATGACCTACGGCATCGCTCTCGGAGACCGGGTCCGTCTGTCACCGGCATCTCGCGTGGTCGAAGTTGCCCGGACGAGCGGACACCGCGTCCTGCGCACACTGCTCAGGCCGAGCACGGACGCCGAACGACTTGGCCGCAGCATCAACCTCATCAAGAACTCGATCAAGGAATCCGGGCTGCTCAGCGAATGGCACGGCGAGCGCTTCGTCGCCATCGACGTCCCTCCCGGCACCGACGAGTTTGTTGTTCACCCTGCTGCAAAGGGAAGTCGACGAGGCCGGCGCCTTCTGGGAATGGGCTGACGCCATGCCGTTCTCAACCACGCGGAGCTGACCGCGCCGCGACTGGTCCCGGCGCAAGCCAATTCCCGGGGCCACTGCAGGACGTCGCATCGCAGATCCACGACCTCCGCCCTGTAGACGAACTCGCGAAGGCGTTCGTCGGCGGCGTGCTTGTTCCGCCCGATGATGTAGCGGCCCTCGGCGATCTTTGCCAGCACTCGGCTTCGAAGTACTGCGACAAGGCGAATCGATCTTCGACGAGTTGCGCGACCAGTGGGGACGGCAGATCGGTACTGCCGAACTCGCGAGCCTTGAGACGCACCAGGCCACGCTGGTCGGCGCCATGCCCGTACGCCTGGATGCACCGGGCTGGAATGCGCACGACCTCGGCGGGCCGGCCTATGGCGTGTATCGGAAGTGGATCACCGGCAAGGTTCAGCGGTCTAGGATCGCCCCCTCGGAGGTTGACCTGGGGAGGCGGACCAAGTGGCCAGCGCGGTTTTGGTTCACGGCCTGTATCACCAACCTGAGCACTTCATCCAGGTTGCTGAAGGCCTGCGAACGGCAGGTGTGGACGTGGTTGCTCCCGAACTGCATAGGGGCTCCTTGATTGCGGACACGGCGGCAGTGCAGACCGCGGTCGATGCGCTGGTGGAGCCTCCCCTGGTTCTGGGCCACTCCTACGGGGGATCGGTAATCACCGGTCTGCGCGGAGTCGCGCGTCTGGTGTACCTGGCGGCCTTCGTACCGGATGCGCATGAGAGTGCGGCGTTTTTGGGCGGCTCGTCCCCCCAGTTGCAGTCCGCGATCGAGCCGCAGTCCGATGGCTCTACGCGGCTTCATCCAGGCCGGGCAGTGGACACGCTGTACGCAGACTGCCCTGAGCACCTGGCCGCTTGGGCAGTGGGACTGCTACGGGCCCAGGCGGCCGGCTGCGGGCGGGGCGTCCCGGAACGTCAAAGCTGGAAACACACCCCTTCCGCCTATGTCGTCTGCACGCAGGACCGAGCCATCGACCCGGGTCTCCAACGGATCATGGCCGCGCGCTGCGGCTCAGTCCAGGAATGGCAGACAGGTCACTCTCCGTTTGTCGGACGACCGGAGCTGGTCATCGACTTGGTGCAAGAACTTCTCGATGCCTCCAGCACGCCGGACGGAGCTATCGAGGGCATCACAGCCGCTCGTTGACGGCGGCGATGAGGAACACATGTCACTCGTTGGAGAAATGGGGCAAGGAGGAGCCTGCGGCGACAGGGACAAGGTTGTCCTGGTCGCCGAACACGGCCGCCGCCGCACCCGCGCCGAAGGCATCACCGGTGCCCACCGGGACCCGGCTGCTTCGACCAGATACTCGGCGCATCTTGCCGGAGCCGCTTCACAACCCGTGCCGGTCAAGGACGGCCATCAGTTTGCGCCTGCGCTTCAGCTCCGCCCGCAGATCGGCGAGATACGGGGTGAACGCGTCCTCCGTCCCCAGCGCCCGCTGGCAGGAGCGGACGTCGAGCAACAACCTCGCCAACCGCTCGTAGACCCGTTCCCCGGTCGGTTCTTTCAGGGGCTCGACCAGCCGGAGGTACACCCCGAGCGCGTCGGCCGGTCGCGTCTCGCGCGACAGGTCGGCGAGCTGCTGCCACTGCCGGTCGTCGGCACGGCCGGATGCCTCCCGCCAAGCGGTGTCCAGGTCACCGTCGTCGAGCAGGGCATCGATCAGTACGGGCCCTCGGTGCCGGCCGCTGCGCTCCTGAGGAGCGTCCTCGCGCAAAGCGGCCAGCGCCGCCGACCGTTCGGTCTCCCAGCGGCCCGCCGACCGGGCAGCAGCGCGCAGTTGCCGGTAGGCGGCGAGGGACCGCTCGGCCAGGAAGCGGTCCCGGCGGATCGCGACGGTCTCGGCCTCCCTGCCCGCCCGCGAGTAACGGGCGCACGTGTAGTCGACGAGGCGGCCGTCGACGTGAGCCTCGTCGGCTGTGTCCCGCAGTCCGCGTTCGGCCCACGCGAGCGCGTCCTCGGGGCGGCCGGCCGCATCCAGTTCCTCGGCGATGCGCAGATGCGTGGCACCGGACGGCACCAGGTCCTGCGCGTACAGGGCGACCAGCGCGTCCACATCGCCTTCGGCATGGACCAGGCGCTCCATCAGATATCTCTCCGCCCAGCCACGCGGGCTGCGCCGCCGAGCCTCGGCCGCCAGCTGCCGCAGGCGGGCCACCCCCGTGTGCCCCAACACATCGGCGTAGTCGAGCGGATCGAGGTCCGTAGCATCGTTCCAGTCACCGAGCACGTGGCCGACCAGCCACTCGGCCAGCCGCTCCGGGTCTGGGCGCGCGACTGAGCAAGCTTCCAGATGGGCCTCGGCCACCGCGGCCACGGCCTGCCCGACCACGCCGTCCGAGTCGTCGATCTCCCCATACGCCTCGCCGAGCGCCCGGATCGCCTCCTCAGCCAGGCCGACCGCGCACGCCGACTGCCCGCCGGCGCTCAGGGCGCGCAGCGCGTCCGCCGCCTCCCGCACCTGCCGCGCGTACCCAGGGGCGGCGTCGTACTCGACGTACCCGTAGCGGGCGAAGGGCCGCGGGTCGAGCAGCGCCAGGACCCGGTCCCGGACCGTGCCCAGGTCTGAGCGCGCGGCCGCGGCCCGCAACTCCAGCCGTCGACGCAACTCCCGGTCGCCGGCGACCTGTTCCCGCACCAGAGCGAGGAGTTCGTCCCGGGACAGCGCCGTGAGCCACGCCTCGAGGCCGGAGGCACGCGTCCGGGCGGCGGCCCGCTGACGCGGGATCTCCTCCGCCTGCCGCAGGACGGTCAGCCCCACCGCCACGCAGTGCTTGCAGAAGTTGCCCTCCTGCCCGTACGGGCAGTCGCACCGCCCCAAGACCCCTATGTGTCCGCCGAGGGTGAGCTCCACCTCGTATACGTCCGTACCCTGGACGACGGCAGTGACCGAATCGTCGCCCACGTCCAGCCCGCTCACCGCGTCCAGATATCCCAGTCCCCGCTCGAAGGACCGGTCCCCGGCCAGGGCTCGCAGTTCGTCTTCCCCGAATCCCACCGGTTTCCGTGCCACACCGCCATTCAACCGCTCCCCCAGCGCGGGCGGGGGCAACATCCGCCGACCGCCGACAATGATGACGAAGTGAACCTTCCCGCCCTGCTTTCCCGTTCCGGCCTGCTCCCCGACCCCACTCCCCCGGCGACGGGTGCACGGCACCGGCTGGGCTCCGGCTCAGGGCGTGCGCCTGTCGAGGAGGGCGCGGGCGGGCGTACGACATCCTTGTTCGGGCCGAGGAGCGCCACGGTCCGACTGCACCCGGTGCCCCGATCGCCCTGGACGCCCCGATCGCCTTGAACGCCTTGAACGCCTTGAACGCCCAGGACGCCCGAGGGCCGCTACCGGCCCTTGGCACCGTCACCCTCAAGTCCCGCCGCCCCAGCCTCACCCCCACCCCGACCTGCCCCGCTGCCGGCCTGCGAAAGCGACCCAGGCCGTGCCGGACGGACCCGAGCTCCGTCCGTTGCGTGCGGTTGAGCGTGTGCGGGGAGGCGGTGCGCCGACCGAACTGAACGTGAAGAAGTTACGGTCGTCTCGCCGACCCGGTTCAATGTGACTCCCGTTGCCATACCTTGGGCATATGGCGCTGCATCACCACAGTGACCGTCCGTGGCGTGTGAGGGTGGACGACGAGGAAGGCACGCCCTGTGGCGCAGGAGTGCTGCTCGACGACCGGCATGTGCTCACCTGCGCACATGTGGTCCGGTACGCCGGAGCGGCACCAGGGGGCACCACGTCTCACCTGCGGATCAGCAGTGTGGCATGCCGCCCGGAGTGGACCCGCACCGCGCGCGTGGCTCCGGGCACGTGGGTGCACGACCACAGCACCCAGCGCGGCGACGTGGCGCTGCTCGAACTCGACGAACCGGCCGGCTGCGGCACTCGGACCAAGCTGTGGAAGGCACCCATCTCCGGCGGCACGGTCCAGGTGTACGGCTTTCCCCGCGACGAACCGTTCGGCATGGGGGCGGACGCGCGGCTGGCGGGATCGGGCCACCGGCAGGGCGAGTGGGGCCTGCTGAAGCGCATGCGCGAAGGCGACCCGTGGATCGAGCGGGGGTACTCGGGCGCCGGGGCGATGGCGGTGGGCGGCGAGTTCGACGGCCGCGTCATCGGCATCGTGGTGGCCGACTACGTCAACGGCGACGCGAAGGCGGCCTGGATGCTGCCGACCGAGACGATACTGACCTATCTGCCCGGGATCGAGGAGTTCACCGATGGTAGCCGCAGCAACGAACTGAGGCCCTCGCCCCCTGAGTTGCCCGGGGACGTGCTGGGTGACCCGCTGCGCCTCGCGCTCACGCAGGAACTCACCCGACTACTCGACAGCGACTGGTCCGGCACCGTCGTCGTCGGAACCGGCGGCACGACCGCCGTGGGCGACTCCTGGCTCGTCCGTCTGGTGCGCACGGCCGATCCGGCGGCCCGGGCCGGCGTCACCGACGCCGAGCTCACCGGCGCCCCCGGGGACACCGTCCTCGGGCTCGGCACCATCGACGCGGCCTACGACGCGCGCGGCAGGTCGGTCGCCGACGTCAGCGAGTACCTCACGGGCCGGTTCGGACTCCCCGGCGGGGACCCCCAGGACGTGCGGCGACAACTGCTGCGCCGCAAGCCGCCCGCCTGTCTGGTGGTGGGCGGCGTGGACCGGGCCCAGGACCCGGAGGCCCTCTTACGGGAACTGCTGGGGCAGTTGGCCACCCGCGCCCGGTCGCGCGGCGTCCGCCTCGTCCTCGGCTTCGAGAGCGTGCCACCGGCCGGCCTCGCCTTCGACGTCTCTCTCGACCCCGAACCGCTGCGCGGGGGCGCGGCCCGGGGCGTGACCGCCGCCGAGGTCCACGCGGTCGTCGGGCGGCTCGCAGCGGAGGAGGGTGCCGCGTCCGCGCTGCAACAGGATTGGGGCGTACGGTTCTTCGCCGCGCCCCGACTGCCGCCCCGCGCCGCGCCCCGGCTACGGGTCCGGCTGGCAGTGGCCCGGGCGACGGAACCCAACCCCGAACTCACTGCGATCCACGACCTGGCCGTCGAGGCCCGCGCCGCACTCGTCCTGTTCGATCACGACCTGCGCCGGCTGATCGCGGGTCACGAGGATCTCACCGCCGACCTGGAACTGCACCGAGTCCGGGCCGCGCGGCGCTTCGGTGACGAGGACCGACGGCTCGCCGAGCGGCACGCCCCCGCCGCCCGCGCTCTAGGGACCGAGCCGATCGACCTCGGAGCCGCCCGCACGCTGGTCAGGCGCTACATCGAAGAGGTCAACCGACGGTTCGAGGAGAGGTGACACATGGGAATGGGCCGTCAGATGTGCAACCGCCCCGACTGCGGGCGCGGCACGATCGACGAACAGGGCTTCTGCGACGCGTGCGACCGGCAACCGCTGCCGCGGGACGAAACGGTGCCGGTGCCCCGCGACCCGGAACCGGAACCGCTGGTGTTGCCCGGTGCGAGCATGGGTGTGGCGCAGGTGCGCCCGGACCCCTGGTACGGCCTCGGCCTGGTCGACTCCGATCAGGCCCCCGAGGTCCTGGACATGCCGCTGAGCTCGTCGGACCCTGTCGCCGAAGCACACCGCTTCTGCCCCAACCCCTCCTGCAGGCAGCCGGTCGGCCGCGGCCACGACAGCGAGCCGGGCCGGACCGCAGGCTTCTGCCCGCACTGCGGCACCCGTTTCGACTTCGCCCAGCCGAACGGCCTCACCATCGCGGGGCGCTACGACGTCATACGCGGCGTCGGCTCCGGGGCGTACGGCGCCGCCTACCTCGCCCACGATCGCAATCTCGCGACCGACGTCGTCCTCAAGGCCCTGCGCAAATCAGTCGCCAAGACCGCCCGGCACGAACGGGACGTCCTGGTCGGGCTCCGGCACGACAGCATCGTCCGCATCCTGGGCTACGAGCACGAAGGGCCGCACCTCGTCCTCGAATACGTGCCGGGCGAACCGCTCTCGGCACGCGACGGCGACCGTCTCGAAACCCTCCTGGCGCACGGCGTCCGTGTCCTCCAGGCACTCGACTACCTGCACGCCCGGGGCCTGCTGCACTGCGACGTCAAGCCCCTGAACATCATCCGCTTCCGGGAGGAGGGCCCGGCGGGCGCGCTCGACCGGGTGCGGCTCATCGACTTCGGCGCGGTGCGCAGCCACACGAAGGACACCGGGCCGGTCGTGGCGTACACGAGGGCCTACGCGCCGCCGGAGACCGATCCGGAACATCTGCACCCCACCCCCGGCTTCGACCTCTACGGACTGGGCATGACCCTGCGCGAGGTCTGCCGCTCCCGCTGGACCGACCGCTCCGCACCGGGCGTCGACTCGCTCCATCTGCTGCTGGACCGTGCCACGGACCCCGAGCGGCCGTGGTGTCGGTTCGTGTCGGCCCGGCAGTTCGCGGAGCAGCTCAGCGGTGTCATCCGGCAGGTCGTGGCGGCCCCGCCTACGCGTCGTCAGGTGGCCCGTCCCTCCGCCCTGTTCGGCTCGGTGCCCGAACCGCTGCACGGCGGGCTGGGCGTTGTCCGGCCCCCTGCCCACTGGGTCCAGGCGCAGTCGGACGAGAACGCTCTGCTGAAGTTGCCCGGGCCGTTCTCCTCGCCGGACCCCGGCGACGTCGCGGCCGCCCTTCCGGCCCCCCTGACCGATCCCGACGACCCGCGCGTCACCGGCTCGGCGGGCGGGGCGCTGGCGGAGAGCCGGCTCGCCCTGCGCAGAAAGGACGCCGTGTCGGCGGCACGACAGCTCGCGGCGGCGGGTCTGCCCGACTGGCACTGGCTGCCCGACTGGTACTGCGGCCTGATCGCGCTGGCCGACGGCTGCCCGAAGCGGGCCGCGGTCGTGCTCACCCAGGTGCGCAGGGCACTTCCCGGTGAGCTGATACCGCACCTCGCCCTCGGCCTGTGCGCCGAGCTCCGCGGGGACCGCACGGTCGCGCGGTCCCACTACGGCACGGTCTTCGACACCACCCCCGCGCTCGGTGCTGCCGGTTTCGGCCTGGCCCGCGTCCTGCTGCTGACCGGCGAGCGTGCGAAGGCGGTGGACGTCGCCGAACAGCTGGCTAAGGAGTTCCGCTACGAGCGCGAGGCACGCGTGGCAGCCGTACGCCTGCGCGTCATGGTCCTCTCCGAGCCGGGCCACCCGGCGCCGACCGAGGACGACGTGGCCCGCGCCAGGGCGGCTCTGCCCGACCTCGACCTGGACGAGGCGGCGGCCACCGCGCTGCGTGCCGAGATCCAGTACGCGGAGTTCCTGCACACCCACGACCGGCTGAAGCTGTCCGACGCGATCCGCGCCCTCGGCCCGCACGCGTCCACCGAGCGCGAGTACGTCGCACTGGTGGACCTGGCGAACCGGCTGCGCCCGGCGCTGAGATGGAGATGGCCGCGGAAACGGGGCAGAACGAGTCAATCCCATTTCGGAGCAACACCCAGCAGGCTAGGCTCCTGACCCGTTCCGTCGAGGAAGCGGGCATGATCCGCAGGAGAACACGCAGCGACACGGACGGGTGGTATCGGTGGGGGACAGATCACCGTTAGGGCTCAGCTTCACCCTGGAAGTGGACGCACCCTCGGATCTGCCGTACGACGGGCGACGCGCGGACGCCCTGATCACCGTCACGGCACAATCCGCCGCGGGTTCGGCCGCGCAGACTCCGAGTGCCGAGATCCTCATCATGGACCGCTCGTTGTCCATGTCCGGCTACAAGCTGGAAGAGGCGAAACGCGCGATGTGCGCGGCCATCGACACCCTGCGGGACGGCACCCTCCTGGGGATCATCGCGGGTAACCACCAGGCCGACGTGATCTTCCCGACGACGGGCGGCCTGGCCCGCGTCGACGCCTGGACCCGGGAGGACGCCAAGCTCCGGGTCGCCGGCCAGCTCTCGGAGGGGGGCACGTCGATCGGCCAGTGGCTGGCTCGCGCCCGCCGCCTCTTCGCCACGGTGGAATCCCCCGGCACGGTGCGCCACGCGGTGCTCTACACGGACGGCAAGAACGAGCACGAGACACCCGAACAGCTCGGCGAGATCCTCACGATGTGCACCGACCAGTTCGTCTGCCACGCAAGGGGCTTGGGCGAGGACTGGCACTACACCGAACTCCTCCGCGTCACCGAGGCCCTGCACGGCACCGCCGAGGCCGTCGTCACCATCTCCGACCTCACGCAGGACTTCACCCGTCTGATGCGCGAGGCGCAGCAGATCGTCGTACCCCGGGTATATCTGGGTCTGCGCCTCAACAGCCGTTTCGAGCTCGCGTTCGTACGGCAGACCCGCCCCGTCCAGGCCGAACTGGCGGCACGTCAACAGCAGGACGGTGAGACTCACATCCCGCTGGGCTCCTGGCCCCCGGAAAGCCGCCAGTACCAGATCTCTCTCCGCTTCGAACCCGACAGCCTGACTGTCGACGAGACCCTGCGTGCCGTCCGCGTCACGCTGCACGCCGAGTTCCCCGACGGAGCCCGCCACCCCTGCTCCGAGAGCGCGGCCATGGTCGTCTGCCGCCGCTCGACACCGGGCCCCGGCATCGTCCCCTCCCCCCACCTCACCCGCGTCGAGGACGAACGCGAACTCGGCATGGCCATACGCGCCTGCGCCGACGCCCACCGGCTCGGAGACCTCGACCGCGCGGACCGCGAGCTGCGCCTCGCGATCGGCCTCGCAACCTCCCTGGGGGACACCAAGCACCTGGAACAGCTGCGCGAGATCGCGGCCGACGGCCCCGACGGCCGGCTCCAGGTGCGGCGGAACGTCTCCCGAGGCCAGATCCAGAGAATGGGCATCGACTCGACCAAGACCAACGAAGGACCTGTCGACCCGCACGACCTCCCGCCCCACGACTCCGGGTTGCCACGCGTGTGCCCACGGTGCGGTACGACGTCGACGTCGCCCACAGCCAAGTTCTGCGAGGAGTGCGGGCATCGGTTCGGTGACGCGGGTGCGGCCGGTGGGCCACAGGACGCGTCGTGACCGGCGTGCGGCTGCGCGTGCCCCATCCGATCGTCGTGCTGCGGTGGCTCAGGGCGGGCGTGCTGGGCATGGTGGCGGTGACGGCGCTGCTCTATCTGGTGGTGGCGAACCGGGCCGGAGAGGAGGTCGCCGCTGCTCACCGCACGACGACGGCCATCCAGCACATCGGCGCGGCGTACGACGAGGCGGGGAAGGCGAACGACGCGCTCCGCGCCGTCTCCCGGACCGGGGCGATCGACTTGACCGGCACCGGCAACGACTTCGCCAACGCCACCGGCCGCGTGGCCTCCCACCTCACCTCGGCGACGGAGGGCAACGCGGCCGGAGAGCAGGGACTGAGCCACCTCCAGTTCGTCCAGGGCCAGTTGGACACGTGCGTGCAGATGGTCAACAGGGCGGTCCTCGACGGGGCACCGGCTGTGGCGAGGGCGCGGGACGCACTGGACAGCGCACCGGAGTACGACGGCAAGAACCCGGTCCCCTTCACGGGCGGCCTCAGGCGATCGCTCAGGGATCTCCAGGAACTCGAGATCCAGGCCCGCCATGACCAGCTCAGGTCGGGCTGGCGCAACCCCCATCTCCTCTGGCCCCTGTTCATGGGGCCGGTGGCGGTCATGCTGCTGCTGGTCTGTGCGACCGGCTACATCGTCGCCCACCGCTTCCGGCGATACCCCAGCCCGGCACTCGTCGTGGCCCTGCTGGCCACCGCATCGATCGGCGTCTTCATGTGCACGACCGACCCACCCACCGCGGCGATCGCGCTGCCCGTGCTCGCCGCCGCCGGCGCGCTCGCGTATCAGGCCTACCGTCCCCGTCTTGCCGAGTACAGGTTCCCTCACTCATGAGAAGACTCACGGCACCACTCCTACGCTGCGCCCTGGTCCTCGGGCTGCTCCTGACGCCGGTCGCGTGCGGCGAACCCGCGAAGGACAAGGTGACGATCATGGTTCCCTGGTCCGGCACCGAGTTCAACGCGTTCTACGCGGTCGTCAAGAACTTCGAGCGCGACCACGACATCGACATCGAACCGCAGGTCACCCGCGCCCTGACCCAACAGCTCGACGCCGCGGTGGCCGCGGACGCACAGCCCGACCTGGCGGTGCTGCCCAGTGTCGGAGCGATCGCCAAGTACCGCAAGGAAGGGGCACTTTCGAAACTCGACGTCGACACGGACGCCTATGTGCAGCCCTTCCGAGGGCTCGGCATGAACGGCAAGGACGTCTACGCCGTCCCCGTCAAGGCCGACGTCAAGAGCCTCATCTGGTACGACGCCAGGGTCACCCCACGGCCCCCCGAGAGCTGGAGCGCTCTGCGGGCCCGTTCCGGCCGCTGGTGCCTGGGTCTGGAGTCCGGTCCGACCTCCGGCTGGCCCGGCGCCGACTGGATAGCGGACATCCTGCTGGCCGACGCGGGCGTCGGCCCGTACACCGCCTGGGCCTCGGGTGACGCGAAGTGGGACAAGGGGCCCGTCAAAGATGCGTGGACGGCGTGGGGGGACCTCGTGGCTGGTGCTCACAAGGGCGCGGCCGGCTTCAACTTCCGCGCCGCCGCTGAGAAGATGACCAAGAGGGGGTGTTCCCTGAGCCACGGCGCCCTGTCCGCGATGGCTTTCGAGTCAGCCCAGGTGAAGGACGACGGGTACACGTACGTACCGTCCTCTCGTGAAGCGCTCCAGGTCTCGGCGGACTTCGTCGGAAAGTTCACCGGGAACAAGAGCGCCGACGAGTTCATCAAATATCTGGCAAGTGCGCAGGCGCAGCAGGCATGGGTGAACGAACCCGGCTTCGCGCTCTCCGCCGACGACAGGGTGACGGAGTACGGCAACGTCACTCAGGGACGGATAGCCGGGATGCTCCGCTCCCCCCGTTACACGCTCTGCTTCAGCGCCGCCGACGCGATGGATCCCGACGTGTCCGCAGCCTTCTACCGAGCGGTCCTGGACTCCACGAACGGCAAAGACCTGACCCCACTGCTGGCGGCGCTCAACAGGGTCCAAAAGGAACTCGGATACGCGCACCCCGAATCCCCGCCACCGCCCGGACCACTCTGCAGCCACCCGAACCACCCCTGATCCATCCAGGAGCCTTCATGCCGGACGCCATCCAGTTCACCCTCGATGACGGCACCGTCGTCCTCGTAGCCCCACCCGCCCGCAGGGGCACCGACGCCGTGGGCCTGGGAACCCGTCTGGAGAGCGCGGGAAGCACCCTGCGCGCGGCACTGGCGCCGATCACCTCCGCCGCCTCCGAGGTGATCGGCCAGTTCCGCAGTGTCGCCCAACGGCCCGACGAGGTGGAGGTCACCTTCGGCGTCGTCCTGGACGCCAAACTCGGCGCGGTCCTGACGAGCGCCAGTGCCAGCGCCCACCTCGACGTCACGCTCCGCTGGAGCGGCACAGAACCGACACCACCGAACTGATCCCGTACCCGGCGCCCAACGGCCAGTGGGTCGGCCGTCCACGAGTGGGGTCACATCTCTTGTCGTGGTTCCGCCACGGCAGGATCGCCCGAGGCATTGCGGTAGTCCGTGTAGGTGTAGGGGTTGTCGAGCACCTACTCGTCGTTCTTGATCAGTACGAGGTCCGCTCGCTTGCCGGGCTCGATGCTGCCGACGATATGCAGGCCTCATGCCGTCGTCCGATCTGCCGAAGCATCACTGTCAGACGGGGTGTTGGGGGCTGATCCGCGGTCGGGCAACTCCACCTTGGCCGTGGCGTGATGCGATGTGACTACGCCAGTTCGTCGTCCTCACGGGCGCCGGCGCGCCTCGTCTCGTAGGCTCAGCCCGTACCAGACGCCGAGCGCGACAGCGGCGCTCACGGCCGTGGTCCAGGCCGTTGCGCCGCCGTCGAACAGCCAGCCCCACAGGGTCGCCAGCCAGGGAATCTCCAGGAGCAGCACGAACCTGCCGTGGGTCATGGTCCTGCCGGCCGCCTCGGCGCGGCGCACCATCCGGATCCCGAGGAACAGGGGGCCCAACGCCAGCACGGCCACGATGATGAGCAACCAGAGAACGAACAGCCCGTCGTCCTCGCCGTCCGCACCATCCGCGCCGGACATGTTGCGCTGCACATGGTTGTCGGCGATCTCGCCGTAGGCCTCTACTCCACCGATTCCCGCGACGGCGGCGGCAGCCCCTGCGGCGGGCTGTGCCCACGGCCGGGCGTGAGCGCGGGGCGTCTGGGGGGCGTCTGCCCCGACGTAGTTGTACCCGTACCGTTCGGCGGGGCCGAGCTGGTGGTTCTGGGTGAAGGCGTTGCCGTGCGCGTCGTAGTGCGTTGTCTCGTGGACGGCGCCGTTCGTGTCGTTGTACCGCTCCCGGCGGTGCCTCCCAGGGTGGAGTACCTGGTTCGGTTCTTCGACATACCGTTCCTGATCCACCGGGCCCCCAACGGCTTCAATGTCGGCTGAATCCCGACTGGTTCGGATTATGCACCGCTGATCGTGCACGTGTGCAGGTCAGGGCCGACCGGGCCGGGACAGGGGCGGGAGGACACGGCTGCCCCTTTGGGCCGTGCGGGCCACGTCGGAGCTCAGCGACACTCGGTGCGACTTGAGTGCTCCGGATCGGGGGCGGCGTCGGTCGTGGCCCGTCCCGCCGGACGAACCGATGGGTGGGACGGCGCGGTCACGGCTTGCGGGCCACTCCGCCGTAGAAGCCGGCCTGGGCGTCGGTGATGTCGGCCAGCGGCTGGTCCGGCTCCGGGTGCCAGCGATGCGTGACAGCCAGCCCCGGCGGCAACAGCTCCAACCCGTCGAAGAACTTGGCGATTTGAGTCCGGGACCGCAGCTGGATCGGGATGCGGGCACGGACGTACACGTCCTGGGTACGGGCCATGCCCTCCGGGTCGAAGTCGGTGGTGCCGTGGCTGAGGGTGAGGAAACTGCCGGACGGCAGCGCGTCGATCAGTTCCCGCACTGTCTGGTACGCGCCGTGCTCGTCCGGTACGAAATGCATCAGGGCACACAGACTCAGCGCGATCGGCCGGTCGAAGTCGAGCGTTGTCCGGGTCTCGTCGGACTCCAGGATGGCCTTCGGTTCTCGCACGTCCGCCTGCAGGTAGGCGACCCGGCCCTCGGGGGTACCGTGCAGCAGTGCCCGCGCGTGGGCCAGCACGATCGGATCGTTGTCGGCGTAGACCACCCGGCAGTCCGGGGCCTGCTCCTGAGCGACCTGGTGCAGGTTCGGCTCGGTCGGCACGCCCGTGCCGATGTCGAGGAACTGCCGCACCCCGTGATCGCGGGCCAGCACGCGCACGGCCCGGTGCATGAACAGCCGGTTGGCGCGGGCGAAGGTGCGGGCGTCCGGGGTGTGGCCGAGCACCTGCTCAGCCGCCTCGGCGTCCACCGGGTAGTGGTCCTTGCCTCCCAGGTAGTAGTCGTACATCCGGGCAGGGTGCGGCCTGCTGGTATCGATGGGCGTCGATCCTCGAGCTGACTCAGGTAACAACGTGTCCTCCTCGGCCATGCGGGACGGGCCTTCGCCCTGGATCCACAGCGGTTCATCGCGACATGGGGAAACCGGGCGGCTCCGGCTCCCATGACGGGAACCTGTTATTGCCGACTCGAGCGGGCCGGGCCGACCCCGCGAGCGTCCGGGGAGTGGCTCCCTTGAACGCCTCGATATTCCGCACGGACAGCATCGTAGACACGCTGAAACAGCAGGCAGACCCATACCCCCGTATTGGGCCGGCACGGCTGCCCATCGGACGTATTCCTGTCAGCGTGCCAGTGGGTGGCCGACCCGTCCGCCTCCGGATCGAGGCATGGAGCCACACCATAGAGCTGGAACCGATCTTGCGCTCGCGGCAACGGCGGCCTCATCATGGCGGGCATGTTCTCTTCGGGCTCCGCCTGGTTCGGTCTGGCTGTGGGTGCCGCGCTTTTTGTCGAGTGCGCTGTGTTCTTCGTGTTCCGCCACCGGCCCGGGAACGCGAGGCGTGGCAATCAAGTACCGATGCTGCTGTGCATGGGCGTCATGCTCACCAGCGGCAGCGCGGCGCGCCTGCGTGGGTGGACCGGCGTCGGCATGACGACGGTGTTGCTGGTCGGGATGGTCGCCGCCGCTGCGACCGTCGTGTTCGCGATTCGATCGTTGGTGTCCCGCGCGTCTGCGCAGAGCCGGACCACCCTGCCGTCGCAGCCGGAGTAGGGCCTGCCCCGATCGGCCGGTCCGCTACTGGCCATAGGCCCCGGTACCAGGACTTAAGACGGCCACGCGGGATCATCCGAATGTGAACTCGAGTTGGGCCCGGGCGGTCTGTTCTGATTCTGCCTGTGCGCGATTCCGAAGGAACGCCTGGGTGCCCTGATCTATGAACTGACCGGTCCGTGGCGGGCGGTCAGGGAGGCTGGGCGGTTGCACCTACAGCCCCAAGCAGAGCGACTGTCGGAGACGCCTGCCGCCACGCGACCGGCGACCGCCGCGACATCACCGGTGCGCGTTGGGAGTGTTGAGGGAGCCTTGGCCGTCCTCAAGGCCCGCGACCTCGTCGACAACGGCGGCTTCCGCAACGAGGCGATACCCCCTCACCGGTTGATCGGGACTTCTCTCCCATCGATCCGCAACCCGCGCGGAATGCCGTTCTTTTGCCTGTCTGCTGCCTCGTTGCCGGGCGGGACGGGTGCGCATACTTCGGGACGCCGGGGCTGGGGGAGGATCGCAATGGGCAGGCTGCTCGTCGTACCCGTACATCTGGATGCGCTGTGCCTGGCGGGGGAACGCCAGGTCGCGGAGCCTTTCACGGACTTCACGCGGTTGCCGTACACGGACTCCGCCGACGGGCACGATCACCAGGCGGACATGCCGTACGTCAGCGAGACGCTGCTGTCGGTGCCGTTCCGGGACCAGGGCTTCCTGCTGAAGGCGGGCGTCCATCTGCACTGGGCGCTGCCGGACGCGCTGACCCGGCTGGCATCGCGGGACGGGGCGAGCTCGGTGCCGGTGGTGCCCAACCGGTGGCTGCTGACGCGCGCCGCGGGCGGTGCCGTGGCGCAGCAGTGGGTGGTCGAGAGCGACTTCGTGGCCGAGGACAACGCGGGCGGAGTGCCCTACCCGTACATCGCGGACCAGATGGACGGGCCCGAGCGGCTGCCGTATCGGCTGCTGGGGCGCAGGGTGCCGCTGACCGCCTGGCGGCCGGCCGGGCGAACCGGCTCGGCCGACCTGGCGGAACGGGCACGGTATCTGCGGGCGCTGACGGCGGTGGGCTACGGGGAGCCGACCTTCGCGTCGTTCTATCCGCACTGCCACAGTGTGTTCGGGCTGCACGACCCGGCGTTCCAGGGGGTGCCGCCGCAGGACGTGACGTATGACGTGCTGGGCTGGTACGAGGACCCGGGTCAGGACGTGCTGGCGGCCACGCTGGCGGCGCCACGGGATGCCGGGACCGGCTGGCCGGATGTCCTGCGCACCGCCCTCGGATGGACGGCGTCGGACAGCGGCGCCGAGCCGGACCGGATGGTGTGCTGGGGACGGATCGCGTTCGCGCCCGGAGCGGGTGGGTCCAAGGACACCGCGGGTGACGACACCGGGGTGTGGGTGGGCAACACCCCGACCGAGGCGCTGGCGGCCCATCTGGGCGCCGTGCTCGGCGACACCGGCTTGGCGCCGGACGACCTGGAGAGCCTGCTGGAGGCGCTGGCCTTCGCCGAGGAACTGGAATCGGCCCCGCTGGACGTCGGGCTGAAGTTGCTGGAGGCCCGGCACGCCGACACCTTCGGGACCGTGCCGTCCGGGAATCTGTGGACGGTGACGGACGACCGGGCCGGCCAGGGCGCGGACGCCGGCCTGACCACCCTGCCGCGTACCGCCGGGGCGGCGTTGAACACGCTGAACGCCGCGCAGGCGGCCTGCGACCGGGCGGGCGCCGAGCTCACCGGGCTGCGCCAGGAGCTGTACGCCGACTGGTACCGCTACATGCTGTGCGTCTCCACGCTCTTCGTCCAGCAACTGAACCGGGAGGGCTGCTGATGCGGCTGCACGACGCGGAGATCCTCAACCAGCTGACGTCCGGCGAACTCCAGGTCGAGCTCTACGACTTCCCGCACAGCCGGAGCGGGGGCACCTGGACGCTGAGGCTGGTGGGGCAGTGACTGACACCGGCGGCATTGAGGGCACTATCCGGGAACGCAAGACACCCCCGAAGAAGAAACGCAAGAAGGAGCGGACGGAGGACCTGGAGGACCGCGCGGAGACGCTGCGCGCCGAAATGACGCACTGGGCCACGGACATCGCGGAGCTGAAGAAGACGGCCATTCCATGCGGCAGCAACAATTCCAGCCAGACCCACTGACCGTTCGTCAGATCACCACGCCCCGCGGCCAGCGATCATCCACGATGGTGATCCACTTTCACAACACGCCCTAGACACCCGCGTAAAGCCGTCGGTGCCACCATCGATACGGACTCCCGCTCCAGTCCACCCAGTGGCTTGGATCAGGATCGTGCAGTGTCCTGCTTCGGAATTCCGCATCAAGACCGGCAAGCAGTCGTCGCAATTCGGTGCGTGCCGGAAGCGGGAGCATGCCCACTATGTCCTCCAACGCGTCCCTGACTACCGCGACATCGTCGTACTGGCACCCAGGACAGGCCGGGCACTCCGAGGCAGTCAACCTCAGCTTCCGACCGGGCTGGCGCAAGAAATTCCGGTAGCTGTAGAGGAATTGTGAGGTTCGCCCAGGCTGGACCTCATAGCTGTGAGAGCTATGTTCCACCAAGTGAATCGCGGCACTCGTGTCAGCCGACAGACGGTCGATGGTGGGCAGTTCACGCGCCCACTTGGGCGGTTGGCGCTCGCGCATGGCGCGGATTGCACCCGGGCGCTTACGCGGCATGAGCCTTTCTGGTGATCATCATGGAGGCCATCCTGCCATCAGGGGTACTTGACGCGCCAGAGCCGTGCCTGCAGGCCCCAGACGAGGGCACGACTAGGCCCAATGCCGTTGTCTTTGCCGTGGGCGTAGGCTGTTTGGCAGTGGGTCCCGGGGGTGGTTCGGGTGGCTGCGAGCGTGTCTGACTTATCGGGTCTTGGCCTGTTGACCTGGGTGTATCCGCCAGGCTTGGTGGATCGGGTGGTGGCGGCATGCGGTCGTGCCGAGCAGCGTCAGCGGCTGCTTCCCGCGCGGTTGGTGGTGTATTTCGTGCTGGCGTTGGCCCTCTTCTCGCCTGCCCCGTATCTGGAAGTGATGCGCCACCTCGTCGAGGGCTTGCGGGGGTTGGGGTTGCTGGGCAACTGGCGTGTTCCGGCGAAGTCCTCCCTGTTCAGGGCCCGGCAGCGGCTGGGCTCCGAACCCTTGCGGGTGCTGTTCGCCACGACCGCGAAGCCGATGGCGACCGAGGCGACGCCCGGCGCGTTCTGGCGGGGCCTGCGGCTGCCGGCCGTCGACGGCACCTGCTGGGACGTCGCGGAAAGCGAAGCCAACGCGACCGCGTTCGGGCGGCCGGGCAGTGGCCGCGGGTCGGGCAGGAGCGCATTTCCGCAGGTGCGGATGGCGGTGTTGGTGGAGATCGGCAGTCATGCGGTGCTGGACGCGGAACTGGCCGGCTGCCGCACCGGGGAAGTCACGCTGGTGAGCCGCCTGCCGCGTTCGACCGGCCCGGGCCAGCTCGTCCTGGCCGATCGCGAGTTCCTCGGCGTCCCGTTGTGGCGGGCGTTCACCGCCACCGGTGCCGACCTGCTGTGGCGGGTGCCCGCCAACCGCGTCCTGCCCGTGATCAAGCAGTTCCGCGACGGGTCCTGGCTCTCACACATCAGAGCAAGCAGCGGTCCGGCCCGCGAGGAGCCGGTCCTGGTCCGTGTCCTGGCCTACCGGCTCAAGGACCGGTCCGGTCAGGGTGAGAGCGACGGTTATCGCCTGGTCACCACCCTGTTGGACGCCCGCCGGTATCCGGCCCGGCAGCCGGCCGCGCTCTACCGCGAACGCTGGGAGATCGAGTCCGTGTTCGCCGAGATCAAAACACATCAGCGCGGTCCACGCGTCGTGCTCAGCAGCAAAACACCCGACGGCGTCCGCCAGCAGATCTGGGCACACCTGCTGGTCCACCACGCTCTGCGGGAACTCATGCTGAGAACGGCCGCCACCCGCGGCCTGAACCCCGACCGGGTCTCCTTCACCGAAACCCTGCGCTCCGCCCGGCGCAGCGTGACCGTCACGCCGGGCAGCTTTTCCCCCTGACCTCCTGGTCAGGGCACTGGTGATGCTGGAGCAGGACCTCCTGGAACGGCTCCTGCCCGTCAGACGCCTCCGCAGCCAGCCCCGCGTCGTAAAACGCAAGATGTCCAACTACCACCTCAAACGACCTGAACACCGTGCCTGGCCACAGCCGACCCGCACCGGACCTCAAGCCGTCCTCATCACAAGACCCCAGCCAGCAAGCCCGTAACGCAACGGCATTGCGACTAGGCCGTGTCGCTAAAGGAAGCTGGTGAGCCGGGTGCACCCCAGACCTCGGCGTCGAGCAGCGTCATTTCCACACGGGCCACGCCTCCCGCCTGCGACGGTGCAGCCGCGTGGTGTCCATCTCGCTGCGTAAACTGTTGGCTCGTATGCCCGTCGGTGATGGCTACGCGCACACTGACGGTTTCCCGTTTGACCCGAAGGACTGAGCGTGCCCGACCGACCTGAGATTGTCTGCATCTGCGGCTCTACCCGGTTCGCGCACGAGATGAGCGCGGCGAACCGTGATCTGACCTTCGCAGGTGTCATCGTCGTCGCGCCAGGCGTCTTCCTGCGCGCCGAGGATCACGAAGCAGACGAGTTGATCACCAACGAGCAGAAGACCGCGCTGGACGCTCTCCACCTGCGCAAGATCGACCTGGCTGACCGGGTTCTGGTCGTCAACCCAGGCGGGTATATCGGCGAGTCCACGAGCAGGGAGATCGCATACGCCCACGTCACCGGCAAGCCGATCTCGTTCACCGATCCCTTCTGACCAGTATTCGCTTCGTGGTGCGCGCGGGCAACGAGTCTCGGTCAGCCTTGCAGCGTGTTGCTAGAGGGTCTTCGAATTCGTCGGTCGCAGCCTTGTGCTTGTGTCGCGTGACGTGATCTCGGATGAGACGTGGGCCGTGCTCGGGCCGCTGTTCCCGGTCGTGAAGGCCACGGGCCGCCCGACTGTCGCTCGACGCACGGTCGTCGAGGCGGCGGCGTGGCGGTTCCGCACCGGGGCGCCGTGGCGGGATCTGCCGGAGCGGTTCGGGAACTGGAACACGATCTACAAGCACTTCGATCGGTGGTCGAAGGCTTGGGTGTGGGCGCGGGCGCTCGAGCAGGTCCAGGCGATGGCCCACGGGGGCGGCGACGTCGACTGGATCGCGTCGATCGACTCCACGATCGTGCGCGTCCATCAGCACGGCGCGACCCTGCCACGGGACACAGGGGCGAGGTCGAACTACAAGAAGTTCGGTGATGAACCCGCTGATCACGCGATCGGCCGCTCCTGCGGCGGGCTGACGACCAAGTCGCACCTGGTCGCGGACGGCAAGGGACGGGTACTGGCCTTCATCCTTACCGGCGGCCAGGCCGCGGACACAACCATGCTGCCCGACACGCTCGACGAGATACGCGTCGCCGGTGCGACGGGGCGTCCGCGCAAGCACCCGGACCGCCTGCTCGCGGACAAGGGCTACCCGTCCAAGGTGAACCGGGCCTGGCTACGCGAGCGTGGCATCGCCACGACAATCCCAGAACGCGACGATCAGATCGCTCACAGCCGCAAGCGGTCGGGCCGGCCGATCGACTTCGGCGATGAGCAGCGTCAGCAGTTGTCGGCCGCGACAACGAAGGTGATCTGCCCAGCCGAGCGGTCGATGAGCACGAACTCGTGGAAGTAGTCGTGTACACGTCCCCAGTCGTGAAGCGCCCCAGAGCCCCATCCAGCGCTGATCTGCGTTCCCGTCCACGGATGCTCAGGCCCCGCCGGGAGTCAGCGCGGCCCCCAGCTCGCGCCGGCGCCGCGCGACGGACCCGGACTGGTGCGGCGCGGGGCCGGACGGGTGTGGCTAGGGCGAGCGGCACGGGGAACTCCACCCGCCGAGAGTGACCTGGCACCGTGAATCAGTTGGGGAGGCGCCATGCTCAAGCGCGCACGATGCGAATCGTCGAGGAAGCATTGAAAGGCGGGACGGCACGCTTCGGCTGATCGTCTTCACGGGAGCGGCCACCTGCGCCGTACTCACCCTCGGTGGTGGCGCCTGGCTCGCGGGTCTGCTTGTCGGTGCTGAGCGCGATCCAGATTTTTCGGAGCTCGGCGGTCTGAGGGTGTCGAGAACGTGCCACCGGCTCCGTCCCAGGGACATCAGCGGCCACCACGGGCCGCACGAGGAAGAAGGAGAAACCAGCATGGCGATTCAGCGGATGGACAACGTCGGCATCGTCGTCGAGGACATGGATGCCGCCGTCGCGTTCTTCGTGGAACTCGGTATGGAGCTGGAGGGCAGGGCGAAGGTCGAGGGCCTCTTCGCCGACCAGTGCACCGGACTCGACGGCGTCCGCTGTGACATCGCGATGCTCCGGACCCCGGACGGGCACAGCCGGCTCGAACTGGCGAAGTACCGCAGCCCTGAGGTGATCAGCGCCGGGCCGGGCAACCGGCCGCACAACATTCTGGGCACGCACCGCGTCATGTTCGCCGTCGACGACATCGAGGACACCGTTGCCCGCCTGCACCCTCACGGCGCCGAACTCGTCGGAGAGATTGCCCGGTTCGAGGACAGCTATGTGCTCTGCTACCTCCGCGGCCCGGAGGGCATCATCGTCGGACTGGCCGAGCAACTGCGCTGAGAAGAAGCCGAACCATGCAGCCGAACGAGATCATCGAGGTTCTGAACCGCCGATCAGCCAGGAGCTGCCGGCCCGTGACGTGACCCGCCTGGCTTACGGCGCCAATGACGGAACCCCGCGCAGGAACGCGCCCAAACTCCCGTGGCCGCCCTCGCGCACAGGGTCCTGAAACGACGGCACCAGTGTGAACGATCATGTAATTCGGCTCTGGCGTAGATCTTGTGACGAACGGGATGCGGTCACCCAGCAGCTTGCCCGAGGCTCTGCGGAGTATCTCGCCGCCTCCCGGACACACGCCGAGGAGTCCTTCGATGGTGATCATCAGTGGGACCCGCCGACGGCTGACTGCCTTGACCTCGACTGGGCCCCAGCCATGTTGGAACGTGCGTGCGAGATCGCCGGAGTCGGCGAACTACTCCTCGCCGCGCTCAGGCATGCCACCGACGGCGGTGCCCCGATGGATGTCGGTTTCCGGCCCGGATGCAGGCATGGTGGGCGCTACAGTAACCGTTTTCTCCACGCCTCGGCGAGGTTGCGCCAGAGATGCCAGCCGTCCGCGATCTGCCGTGCCTGCGGGGCTCGGCTCTGGCCGCTCTGTCGTGAATGATCTCGAGTAGAGGCCGCGGGGTGCCGAGTTCGACGGCGTGGCCACACACCGTCACACGTGCTCGTCCGCGGAGGCGGTGATGACGGGCTCGGAGTCGGTGGGCAGGAGTTCAAGCACGAGGGCCACAGCCTCCTCGGCGGTCTCGACTTCGCCGATCACGGCGGAAGGACTGCGCCGACGAACCTTGAACCATCCGTTGTCCAGGGGCTCGATCGATCCGGCCTGAACAGTCCAGGGGTAGCTGGTGGAGCTACTGAAGAGCAGGGCGAAGTGGCTGGTGAACGGATACAGCCGCCGGAGTCGTGGCTGAGCGGCAGCAGCCTCCAGCAATGGAACGATGCCCGGATAGGGGCGCCCGGGCGAGCGGATCTGGGCCACTGCATGCTTCCACTGCCAGCTGAGTCGCACGGCCTGCCAATGGGCCTCGACCACGTCAGCCGGCCCGCGACTGCGCGCTGCAACTATGTCCGGCAGAACTGGTCTTGGAGGCAGGGGCAACTGTTGATCGCAGGTCTCGTCCTTCGCGTCCACTGTCATAGTGTCGCGCCCGTTTCCTGAAACCGGTGCTCTGACAACGAAGATCATGGCCGGATGAGAATGCGTATCCGGAGGAGTCGGAACGAGGCTCGGCCGTACTCGCCCCGCATGAGCGCTTCACCCGGTGTACGTGTCCTTCGACGACTCCGGAACTCCAGGGCAGGATCGGGCCGGTAGTCACTGCGCCGAGGTCCTGGCGGAGGAAGCCGGCGAAGCCCTTCGTGTGCTTCGGCGCGTCCTGCTGGGCCTGTCGGATCCACACCGGCAACAGGTACCCCCGCTGGTGCCGGACCAGAGCGGCGAACGCCCAGCGAGATCGCAGTCCCGGGGTGATGTCCGGGCAGGCGAGCCGGACTTGAAGGAGTCGCTCGCCCTGGCTTTAGGTGATCGTCTCCCGGGGCCGCGTGATGCGCGAGGTGATCTTGCGGGGCTCGGGGGGTCGGCCCGGACCGGTTCGGCGGTGCCCGACCGGAGGGCGGCGACCGGGCGCAACCGCCGCAGACACCGGGCAGCGTGGACGGCGGGACTGCGCACCGCCGAGCAGCCGCTCACTGACCGGCGGGCGCCGTACGGGCCGGCGCCCGCCGGAATGAACGGCTGCTGTCCGGAGTGGTCACGCCGGCGCGGCACCCGTAGGAGCGCGCGGGCTACCGGCCGGTGTCTGCGTAATCGGGGTTGCAGTTGGGGACGCTGTCAATGACCACGCACGCCTTGAAGAGGGTGATCGGATTGCTCGGGATGTCGGTGGTTTCGCTGCACTTGCCGTGGCCCTGGAAATTCGTCAGCGTCTGAAGGTTTCCGACCCTGCGGTAGTAGCGGACGGCGACCCCGTAGCCGTCCGAATAGACGTCGCAGACCCTGACCGCGCCGTTCGCACCGTAGGACTTGGCCTCGGCCCGGGTGTGAGCGCCGTAGACGACGATCGACGTGCGGTCGGCGGCGTGCGCCGGTCCCGAGAACACCAGTGCGCCCAGCAGAGCCGCGCCGGCGGTCAGTGCGCGCCCCGTCTTCCGATACCTGGTCATGATCTTTCCCTTCTCGTCGGCCCGTCAGACCTATGGGTCCCCCGTGGCGTGTGCCGTCGGGCTGGGCAGGGCCGGTCGAGGTCCTGTCGGGCTTCGAGCTTTCCGACCGCGGTTTTGTCTGGCAGCCCCTGCCGCCCCCTCGGGCAATCCCGTAGCGGCGCGTCGGCGCGAGGCCGCCGTTGACCAGGACGCCGGGGAGCGTGTCGCCATCCATGCCGGCTGGGCGGAACTTCCACAGTTCGCCAGGCCGGGTGTCGGAGTCCATGCATGCCTCCTGCCGCGGTCGCTACGGTTCACCCTGAGAGGGCGGCGAGCCCCCGGGGTGTGACACCAACACCCCCCGATGTGACCCACATCTCACTGCTCGACAGTGCCTGGTCCACACAAAGACGGAGCCGGTACCCAAGCAAGCGGCCAGGTGAGGTAGTTCAACTCTGACCGTTGCCCCGCCGGCGAGGCTTGACCGAGCAGGCCGATGACGCTGCCATCGACACCGCCTGCCGAATGCTGCGACTGCCCTCGATCCGCAACCAGTTCTCTGACATCGCCGACCGGGCGGTGAAGGACCCGATGCCCAATCGGGGCTTCCTTGCCGAACTCCTGATGACCGAGGGCGACGACCGGTCCCGCCGCCGCTCGGAGCGGGGGATCAAGGCGGCCGGCTTCCCGCGGGAGAAGTCCCTGCGGGCCTTCGAATTCGACGGCAACCCCAACATCGACGCTGCCACGATCCACACCCCGGCCGGCTGTGAATGGATCAAGAAGAGCCAGCCGCTCTGCCTGATCGGCGACTCCGGCACCGGCAATTCTCACATGCTCACCGCCCCGGCCACCGAGGCCGCCATAAAGGGCTACCGCGTCCGCTATCCGCTCGCCACGAAGCTGGTGGTCGAACTCTTGGCCAGCTGCGGAAGGCATCGACGCGGCCCGCCTGTTCGCCCCGCCTCCGGACCGGTCCCCTTTCTGGCCGCTCAGCGGAGGCTGGACCGCCTCGGGGTCCGGGTCGCGGGCTCCACGGCCGCCCCTGCGAACCGCCCCCGCGCCCGAGCCCCCGCCCGCCATGCGTGGTCACCATGCTTGGCGAACTGGCGTGCTTTCAGCCCGGGTTAAGTGGCTGGCCAGGACGACTCCGACGCCGTGAACACGCCAGCCCAGTTGTGATCACGCCGTTCCGTCTGGTCCCTCCTGCCGGGCGAAGGCGAGGATGTCGGGGACCGCTTCGCGCAGGCTCGCGAAGTGACGGTGCACGCCGGCCACCGCAGCCGCGGAGTTGACGCCCCACACCGTCATACCGGCCCGCAGCCCCGCTTCAACTCCGGAGGGAGCGTCCTCAATGACCAGGCAGTCCTCGGGCCGGGCACCTAGCAACTCGGCAGCCAAGAGATAGGGCACGGGCGAGGGTTTGCCTTCTTCCACTGCGGCAGCATCGACGATGATGCGTGGGATCGGCAGGCCAGTGCGAGTAAATCGCCCGCGCACTCGGTGCTCGTAGTTGGAGGTCACGAGCGCCCATGCCCCCGACGGCAGGGTGGCCAGCAACTGTGCCGCGCCGTCGAAGGCCGCATAGACGCCGGACCGGACGTCGTCGTCCTCCAGTTCGTGCAGCGCAGCCAGGCACTCACTTGGAACCCGGTCCGGAGCCACCTTCGCGAAGGTCTCCATCGGCCGCGTCCGCAGGGCCACCCGATAGACCTCAGCCGCGTCCAGTCCGTATCGCCCCGCCCACGCTGCCCAGACCCGACGCTGGTTGTCCACGGCGTCGATCAACGTGCCATCGACATCAAAGAGGACGTACTTCCTGGGGCCGGGTTGCACACGCTCACTGGTCACGCCGTGATCATGCCAGGAGGTCCTGAAGGTCATTGACGGGAGGCCCTTTCCAGGACTCCTTCAGGTCTTCCTATGAGCTCTCATCACGCTCACGTCGGGTGTGTGGACACACATGAAGTGAACCGTGTCCGGGCGACGTTGGCGTGGTTTGTCGCAGAGGGGTTCGCCCCGAGGCCGCGCAAGGACCAACGGGCCAAGGGCGCCTGCTACTTGCGGGGGCTGATGCTGGACGGCCGCCGCGAGTCGGTTCAGGCGATGGCCTCGCGACCCCGCCTGCAACGATCAGAACCCGCAGCAATCCGTGAACCACTCCACCTGGGATCGATGCGGTGGGTATCCAGCCCGATGTCGTGGGCCCACACAGCGAGCAGGCTCCCGGGCACCAGGAAAGGCGTCGTCGTCGGCAGACGCGAGGCTGGGCCAATCAGCCCATACCGGATGTCCAGGTCGAACCTCGATAGCAATCCTTGACCGTGGTGCACCTGAGGGCTCCGCCTGCTCGCTGCGGGAAGGGAGCTGGTGCCGCTGGGGCGTGAGCTGGGCGAATCGCAAGGAGCTTCACCATGGTGGCACCCGTTCAGGTAGGCAGCGCCGCGTCGCCGGTCGCGGCGTTCCGCAACCCCTTCCCCAATGACGGGAACACGCCGGTGGGTACCGGGTTCTGCGAGGCGTTCTTCGTGGACGGCGCGGGGGTGGTGAAGTACGAAGTCCTCGTCGACCGCGACGCGGTCGCCTCCGGCGCCGCCGCCAGCAGCGAGCCCTGGCAGTACTACGACCTCGGCCACGGCTGGTGCACCTACACCTTCTTCGAGCGGTGCCAGCACCGCATGGCCTGCGCACGCTGCGACTTCTACACCCCGAAGAACTCCAGCAGAGGCCAACTGCTGGAGGCGAAGGAGAACCTCCAGAAGATGCTGGCCAACATCCCCTTCACCGACGACGAACGCGCTGCGGTCGACGACGGCCAGGCCGCACTCGACCAGCTCCTGGAACGACTCACCGACGTCCCCACCCCAACCGGCTCCACACCACGTCAGATCGGCGGCGCCCCGGCCACCGCCACCCTCCTGCAGATCGTCGACGTGACGACCCGACCGCGAGAGCGCGGTCCGGAAGGCCCGTGTTGAATCCATGACCGCGCAGGCTTCTGGGGGATCGAAGCGACTCGACCCGGTACCGTGAGGGCCTACGAATCCACACCCTGACATGGAAAAAGAAGTGCAGGATGCACATCCTGGATGACCTCGCCGGTCTTTCCACCCGTGCCCAGAGTCTGCTCGAACGAACCGGTTGGCGCGATCATCAGCACGAACCCCGACTCTCCACAGAGTTCCTGCGGCTCCGGGACCGCGTTGGCCAGTTGATTCCCACACCCATGATGCTCGTCATCCGCCGGGAAGGATTCGAGCAGAGATACGGCGGACTCCGCTACCAGGTGCGAAGCAGCTACACCATCCAGGGCGAACGCCACGACACGCTCCGCGAGTGGCACTACGACCTGGGCCAGCGCATGGCGACCGGCCCTACCCACGGCTGGTACTTCGATTGGTTCGGAGAACGTCTCTCCTCTCCAGTGCGCTACCTGGTGCATACGGACGGACGAGTCGGAGTGGACGACGGAGGCGGCACGTTCCTCGAAATCGCCCCGTCTCTCCCGGCGCTCATCGAATCCCATGCCCTCACCGACACGGTCTCGACCTGGGACCGCATCACAGCCGAGGTGGACAGCTCCGCACTCGTCGAGCAACTCGTCGGCCTCACCGACGTCCCCGAAGCCTCGGGCCCCACCATCCGGTGGCGGCTGTCCGACAATCTCGCGGTCGAGGAGTTCCGGAACTGGAGCAGCGAGACACCACGTCATTGGCGCGCATTCATCTGGAGCCGAGACCAGACTGGCCGACGCCAAATTGAAGGAGCCGCTGTCCGAGCAGCGGCGATGCAGCAGACGATGACAGTCACCGGATGATGACCGCTGCTTGACAAAGCTGATGCCACAGAACGCCCTGGCCGACGGTGTACTGGTATTTCACCTGGTGGCACGACGACGGCACTGTCGAGCGGGTCCACGACGCCCTGCGAGACCAAGTGCGCGGTGCCGTCGGGCGCGACATCGGGCCGAGCGCCGGCTTGATCGATTCACAATCGGTTCGGTCTGCCGACACGGTGCCCGCGGCGACCAGAGGGTTCGATGCGGGGAAGAAGGTCAAGGGCCGCAAGCGGTTCATCGTCACGGACACCCTCGGCTTGCTTCTGGCGGTCCACGTGGTCGCAGCGAACATCCAGGACCGCGACGGTGCGAAGCGTTCGTTGCTGTGGACCCGCCTCGACCACCCGGGCGTACGGAAGATCTGGGCCGACCAAGGCTTCGCCGGACGCCTTATGGAGTGGACCAGTACCGTGCTCGGCCGCGAGCTAGAGATCGTGCGCAAGGCCCCGGGTCAGCGCGGTTTCCAGGTCCAGCCGAAGCGGTGGGCCGTTGAGCGCACACTCTCGTGGATCACCTCCCACCGGCGCCTGGCCCGCGACTACGAGGCCGGCCCGGCCCGGTCAGAGACCATGATCCGCTGGCAATGATCGACATCATGATCCGTCGACTCACTCGAGGCGGGCCGGCCTCACGACCAGGCCCCCGTCCCCTCTCGTCCGCGCCTGGCCTGTGACTGCTTCCGTTGCGGTGTCTGGTTGGATGCGGATATGGGCAACGGTAGCCACGAGGAATCAGGTCTCTCCAAGAGCACTTGGAGCGACGCAGATTTCGAAGACATGGGGTGGCATGACGCCACCATCCACGGCTTGTCCGTCCAGCCGACCAACGACATCCTGCCGCGTCTTCTCCTCGACCTCGACTACATCGTCCACTGGGTCCACCCGGTCCCGCCCGCAACATACTTTTCGTTCTGGGTCTCTCCGGCAACACTCGTCTTCGAAGATGTCTTCGACCTTGAGGGCGACCTCGACTTCAAGGGCTGTGCCCTGGACTTGGAGGTCGACAGGGTGCAGCGGCTGGTGACGGACGATGCCCGCCCGAACTTTGCACACTGTCCGCTCTGGCACGTCGAAGGCCACGCGTTCGAGTTGAAGTTCCGAGCCTCCGGCTTCCATCAGTATTTCCGGCAGACTCCGAGGCTCGTATCCCGGCAGGCATTGCCCTATGCCGAACGCGGGGTTTGTGCCTTCACCGAACTGGGCTTCAGCTGACTGACCTTCCGAAGCATCTGCCAACAGTGAGCACGGCAATCGCGTCGACACAACCTGGGCTGACCAGATCTCAAACACGGTCCGAGACGGCGCTTGGTCCGTCCTCCCCCGGTGTCGGCGAAGGTCGAGGGAGCCTCGGCTCCGGCGGGGGCCACCCGCCGGAGTTCGATACAGAGGCCTACAGGGATCGGCACACGGTTGGGCGCGGCGTCAGGCGCCTCACATGCACTGCGCCAGGGCCACCACGTGCCACAGGAAGCCGGCCCGCCACGCGACTACCATCCGAGCCGCAGCCGTCAAAGAGAGGCTTCGAGTAACGCTTTCGGTACACGCTCAGCAGGTCCCCGCCCGGCTGTAGGTGCCGAGTTGTTCAAGCGTGGTGTTGTTCGACTCGTACGCGTCGAAGACTCCCGGCGTCCCGCTGTACTTCAGCAGTGACTCGTCATTGGCGTGCAGGGACTGGGAGGTGTAGTTCACGCTCCCCGTCCAGATGATCTGCTGCACGGAACCCAGGTAACCAGCGTTCACCAGAAGGTACTTCGAGTGCACCATGGCAGCGGGCGGAGCCGTTTTGTCGAACCGGTAGACAGCCACGCCGTTGTGGGGACCGCAGGCGCTGAGCGCGTTGATCGCGCTGTCGTCGGACGTGCCCTGGTCGGTGTAGACGGCGTGCACGGTGCACCCGGCGTCATCGAGGCTCTTCAACTTCTGAGCGACGGACACGTCCTTGATGTCGTACATGGCCATGTGCACGCTGCCCCCGCTCGAGCAGTCGATATTGCCGAGAATGTCGAGGATGACGTTCTTGCTGGTGTCCTGCTGCGGGAAGAAATACGCCTTCGCGCTGGTGCCGGTCGTGGCGTTGGAGCCTGTCACCGTCGTGTAGTCGACACTTGACGCCGCATCGGACATCTGGGCCGCCTTGATCGCCGTGAAGCGGTCGATGTAGGCCTGGTAGATGTCGGGCTGGTCGACCAAAGTCAGTGCGTTGTTCCAGGCGTTGATGCCGCCGTTCACACCCGAGGTCGTGGAGATCATGTTGGCCGACGACTGCACCACCACATTGGAACCGCCCGACGTGCTGGTGAACAGATAGAACTTGTCGTGGTTGATGATGTCGTTGGCGGTGTCGTGTTCGATGCAGCCGCCATGGCACAGCAGAACGTACGAGCCCGCGGCGGGGTCGTCCCCCAGCACATTCTTCAGGTCGGCGGTCGTCTTCTGGATGTTGGAGGTCGGCGCGTAGTCATCGGCGACGATCTTGACGTTGACTCCGCGCTGGTAGGCACTCACCAGGGCGTCGTAGTACGCCTGAGAGTTGAACGCGTAGATGGAGATACGGATGGTCGCGCCCGCCGGAGTCCCATTGATCAGACCCGTCAGGTAGTTCTGCAGCGCGTATTTGTCCGTCGCGTCGTTCGGATTATTGAAGACGGCATTGTTGGACAGGCCAGCCGCGTGACTCGGCGTTCCGAAACCGAGTGTGGCGCCCAGGGATATCACCAGGGCCAGGACCAGACGCGAAAAGCGAACTCGCACAATTCTATACAAAGCATATACCTTTACAGGCAGACCGGAATCGGGCATTTGTTTCATTTACGGACATGCGAAAATGAATGGACATGCCATAGCGGCACGAGCATAGCGAGCATTCAGCGGTCGACCAGAACCGGGGAGGGGCAGCTCCCGACAACCCGCGGAACTACGCCGCCCGGACGTCAACCAGAGGCCCTTCGCAGCCTTCACCACTGACGGCAAAACGCGCCAACCACGGTCGCACGGTTGAAACTTGACCGAAATGCACCCTTGCAGCCGTTCGGTACCGTTGGACACGTTGTGCACTCCAGCGATCAAGGAAGCGAGAGGGGAACGCGTCACCGGGTTTACTCTCTGACGGCTGCGACTGTTCTGCCTTTTCCGCTCAAAGGACGTGACCTGCGGATGACGACAGAGGGGTGAGCGTCAACATATTCGGCGGCGAGGCAGCCACCCTGTCCGAAGGCACGGTGGCGGCTCACTACAACGGCGCTCACAAATGAAGCGCGTCCGTCGTGGACGATTACTAAGCCCTATCAGCGTTACCGCTCCGGGCTGAGAACGGACGCGGCGAGTGACGAAATTCGATTCGGACTGCACCAGGCCCTGTGGGAGATCCGCCAGGACTTCAGACAGCGTCTGAGATTTACCGTGCCTGGATCTGACAGTCGAAATAGGCGAACCGAAAATACGCTGCACGTGCTGGACGATCGCAGCCCTGAATACATCAAGGAGCACTCCCCCGCTGTCCAATCCGAACGGACCTCGCGTGACCAAGGCCGGGCGCCGTCAGGACGCCGTCGCGGAAGTCATGGCGCTGCGGAGGCAGGGCTCTTCGGCGTTCAGGACGGGTCGGTGGGACAAGGTCTGGTCAGGCGCTGTCAGGCCACGAGAATCCGAGTTCCTCGGCGCGCTCACGGCTGCCGCCGCACACTTGCGCGTAGGACTTCGGGTCCTCTTCAGCCAGCCGGCGCAAGGCGGATGTGGCCTGCGCCTCGGGCGAGGTGCCGTCGTCCGGGATGACCCAGCGGAACTGGAGGGGACTGTCGGCTCGTTCCGGACTCCCGGACGCCAGCCCCGGCACGTACCAGAAGGTGACCACGGCGGTGTCGGGGTCGTCGAAGCCACTGCTGATCCAGCCTCGGCCTGCATCCCATCGGCTCAACAAATCCGGCTCCTCGATCAACCCCGCCTTGATCAGGCGGGCGATGGTGCGAGCCCGCCAGGACCAGGAGCAGTCAGTCTCTGCCCTCGCGATCTCCGCGTGATAGGCGGAGGCGTCGAACCGGTAGGCGGGCGGCGCCGGTGCGGGCTCGCGGGAACCCGGCATGGTTTGCCGCCAGTTCTCCCACACCACCTGGTCCGCATCTCGCCGGATGGTGACGTAGAGCGCGCCACAGCACCCCTCAGTGCAGTCGGCCTCCGCGAGTTGCACCTCGTGAGGCTCCGCCCCGGCCCGCAGCCGCCCCTCGTCCAGCAGGTATTCGGGGCTGTGGGCGGGCCCGCGGCCGAACACCGTCGGAACCACCGGACGGCCATCGATGAGCACACGTGCCTCGACGGGTTCCCGGTGCGCGGGGTCGCCGACCACCACCTCGATGCGGAACGTGTCGGGCACGGCTGGGCGCTTGAACGGCTGCCGTCCGGTGCGGCGGATCCAGCCGACTCGTGGCCGCTGGTCTACCTCACCCCCGGTGGCGCCTGCCTCCGCCCATCGAGACTCGGCCAGCAGCCGCCCGAGCGAGTCCAGCAGTGCAGCGCGCCGCTCATGCGGCCAGGCCAGCAGCACGCCGGTGCCGCTGCTCAGGTCCAGGGCGAGCGACAGCAGCAGGGCAGCGTTGTCGAGGGTGGGCGGCAGCAGACCGGCGCGGCTGACGACTCTTTCGTACACGCGGAGCGCGTCGCGGTAGGCGATGAGGTCGGTCGAGTCGTCACGTGAGCACCCCATCCGGACGAGCAGCCTGCCCGCACGGGAGAGCAGGTCGGTGTCGGAGGGGTGGTGGTCCAGGAGGTCAGGCAACTGGCAAGCCTCCGCGATCCGGCGGGCGACCGCGCTGCTGACGAAGCGGAGTGAGGCCGGAAGCGCGACCAGCTCCGGGCTGACGGCCTGCCGGTTACCTGTCCATAGGGCGTGGACGAGTGGCTGTAGTTCGTCACGGCCGGCGTAGACCGCGAGCCACACGACGGCCGCGGATTGGCGATCCAGTATGTCGAGCGCGTTGACCGCCGGGCCGGTGAGATCTCGGAACAGGCCGAGAACGGTGAGATGCCGGACGTCCTCGGGCTCGCCGAGGCGGCCCAGCAGGGCGATGCCTACAGTGACGGCGGGCGCGGTCGTTCCGGTCTGGATCAGCCCCCGTCCCAGGGCGCGGGCCACATCCACCTGCTCGGCCGGCAGTGGCAGCCCAGCGACGGTGGAAGTGATCAGGTGCTTGTGCCGATAGTGAATGCCGAGCCGTTCGAAGCGGCGATGCAAGGTGGCGGGGTCGACCGGGAGTGGGCTGAGCGCTTCCCGGACGGCACTCTTCACCTCTTCCCGAGAGAGCGGATCCTCGCCCGCAGCGGTCTTCTGAGGCAGGGAGTAACCACGCCGGGGCAGGATTCCGTCGGGGGACTCGCGCAGCAGATGCAGGGCGTGGTCATACAGAGCGGTCTCGGGAGCGAGCGCGTTGCGCTCTTCCTGGGCGCTCACCGGGTGAAGCGGGACTCGATTCCGTAGGTCATGTGCGCAGCTTGCCAGCCGGTCAGCGGCATGTCGAAGGAATTGATGGGGCTGCAGCAGATTCCGAAGCCCAACAGACCATCGCTGGCGTCACCGTGTCCGGCTGGAACGCGCACGGCCCGACCCGGACACCGTCGATGTCCGCCGGTTCAGCCCGACGGTCGGCTGCGGACGGCGGAGTACGAGTCGGCACCGTAGATCTGTGACGTTTTGCCGGGTGATGGCGGCACCGCAGGTCGCAACAGGATGGTCTCCCGCCAGTCCGCTACCGCGACCGCCCGGCCACCGGTGGTCAGCCGAATGCCAGCAGCGCGAGCGCCAGGACGGTATCGACGACGAGCAGGGGAAGGCCCAGGGGCCTGCCCCTGTCCTCGGGAGCGCTTTGCCCGGTCGGCCGCAGCGCGGGATCGGCCTGAAGGGCGCGGATACCGTCCACCGCCCGCAGCGCCTCCGGTCTGTGGCGAAAACGACGGGTGAGCCAGGACGGGGCGAGGACACCGTAGATCTCCGCTCCGCGGGCACCCTTGCCGGACCTCAGGATGATGAATCCGCTGCCCCGCAGCCAGACTTGGCTGAGCTCGTCCCAGGGTATGTGTCGGACCCGCCGCGTCCCCACGGCCCACAGGCCCGCGCTGTCCGCCGTGACGCGCCAGCTGAACTGAGTGGCGATCCAGAGAGTGCTGCCGAGAATGAGAATCGCAGGGAACACGCGTTGCCCGAGCGGAATGCCGCCGAGTGCGGCAGGCTTCCGCCGCGGTCAATGTTCCTGCAGGCAGGCGACGTTCGCTGAGCAGCCCGACGGGCTGACCGTCCGGCACGGCAGGCAGAGCGCCGCGCTGCAGACAGCGAGCGCCGGGCTGCAGACAGCGCTGCACCGCCGTGCTGTGATGCTGACCGGCCAGGTCTGTGCCCGCCTGGTCCGCGCTCTGGCGGCCGAGCTGACGCGACTGCGACGGCGGACCGCTGCCTGCTCAGCCGACCTGTCGGCGGATGCCCTCGGGTGGCCCGCTCTTCCATGCGGCGGACACGCCGGGACCCAGCGCATGGAACCATTTGAGCGCCAGGCACACTCTGCGTGTAGTAGTCCCTTTCACTGGAGGATGGCCCACGCATGATCACGCTCACCAAGGAAGACGGCCCCGCCGACCTGGACGGAGTAACTCACCTGTCCATCGGGGTGTCGTGGGACCCCACGGCCGGCAGCAGCGGAGGAGTCATGGGCAAGCTCCGCCTCAAGTCCGGCACCGACCTTGACCTGATCGCCGTCGCCATGCACGGCACGGACCCGGTGCGCTTGGCCGGCCTCGATTCCCTCGACCCCATGGGCAACGGCTCCCTGATACACAGCGGTGACAACCAGTCCGGACACGGCGACGGCGACGATGAAACCGTCTCGGTGGAGTTCGCACGCATCCCTGCCCACATCACGTCGATCGTGTTCGTTGCCGCCGCCTTCAAGAAGGGAAGCTCCTTCCAGAAGGCACGCAACATCAGCTTCAGGGTCTACGACGCAACCGGCGGCAGCACCCAGCAAGTCGCGGACATCTGGCCCAGCCTGCTCAGCCAGGACAACGGCTGCGCCGTGGCCAAGGCCGTGCGGGTCGGCGATGCCTGGAAGCTCGAAGTGATCAATGTGACGGGAAAGATCAAGCAGGGTGACGAACAGGCCCTGATGCGCTTCGCTCTGAGCAAGTAGACCTGTAACTCAGGCGGGTACCCAACTGGAGCTCGCGTCTGAGGAAATGGTCCGTACTGCTGGCTGTCGCCGGCCTGCGACGCCGGCGACAGCCCGAAGAAACATCTCGAGGACGGCGTCACTCGGCTTGTATCGCTTGTCCGCCGCGCTGTCGCGGATGGTGAACGCCGTTCCACCCAAGGGGCGTAACGGCTGCCTCTGCCCCACTACGCGGGAGCAGGCATTCACCCCGGCCCTGGGCGGGCAATCGAGTCGGCGGCCGTTCAGGGTCAGGTACGCCTCCGCGGAGTGCCAGGCGAAGGCCTCGTTCGAGTGCTCCAGACACGGCAGCTTCACCAGCGTCTGGAGCTGCGCGGCCGCCCCTTGAGGTACAGGGAACCGTAGATGTCGCGCTCCATGGCGCGGGCGTTGTCCCGGGCGACTGCCGCGTAGAGCGGGCCGTAGTCGTCGACCTGCGGATCACCGGCCATCAGCTCGGCCGCGGTCACCAAGAAGGTCACATCCAGCGAGTGGAGCGGTTCGTTCTGAGTCACACGGCGTGGCCCCGCTCCTGCCGCTCCTCGAGATCACGCCGAGCTTCCCGCTCCGCGGCGCGCTGCTCCGCGTCGGGATCTGGTCAGGGCGGGGCCGGTGGCGGTTCTGACGGAGGGTTCGGTCGTCGTTGACACGGAGGGCTCCTGAGGGGCGGGAATCTCGGGGTGCAAAGGCAACGGCTTCGCGGTCAGCGGGGGAGCGGCCCGACATTGGAACCGGTGCAGCTTGCGACGGGGACGATCGACCAAGTCGGCGGAATCGGCGTCCGCCCTCTCTGCCTGCGCCGTATGCGTGCGGGCGGTGTCTCGTTCGTTGATCAGGCCACCGAGTTCCTGTTCGGCTGAGGCAGACGCGCGCCAGGACGGCTTGAGCCCGCGATGTGCAGAACGCCGGCGACAAGTGGTATGGCGTCCACCAGTCAGAATCAGGCCCAGCTCGAGCAGAGCCGCTTCCCCGACGGCCCTTACGTTGAGGGAGAGCGTGCCGGTGAGCCAGGGACGTAGACACCGAAGACCGGAGAGTCCACCAGTGAACTCGTGGGCACTGCCGCAATCACCGCGGCGAAGAGGATGAGAAGTCCGAGAATCGTCATTACGCTCTGGGATCTAATTCCTCTTCGCACGATAGAGCCATTCGCCTGGCAGGCCACCGCCAGAGGTTGCGTCTACCCTGAAGTTGAGGTAAGGGCGAGAACGGACGATGCCATGATCATTTTCAGGGCCGCCCTGTGAAGCCTGGAAGGCGCCCGGTCACTGGGTCGGCACTACTCGCAGATGATCTGACTCCGCAGGCTGCCCCACTCCCGCGCGGCTGACGGTCACGCCTTTCCGGGGCTGTCCCGAGGTCGTCCAATCCACCCGGCCGCCACGACCCCAGGAGGCGCAGCGCCATGGTCCTCTTTCTGATGCTGCTCGCCAGTGCCATCTCGCTGGTCGTCATCGGCGCTGTCATGGAGGGCATGCTCTATCTGCTCTCCATCGGCGTGCTGCTCCTCGTCGCCGCCGTGCTGTATCTGTTCGTGCGCTCGGTGTCGCGCTCGCGCCCCCGCCCGGCTCGCTGACGCGTGGCGTGGCGGTAGTCGGCGGACCACCACCCCACATGCCGGCATTCGGTCGTACGAGTTGGTGCGGTGCAGGGTCAAAGGCCGGCCGTCGGGGTCGGCGAGCAGTCGATAGAGCCGACCGCAGGGCAGTATGGGCACCTGGCTGCAGGCGCCATGGGCCTCTTCAGGGCGGAGCGTCAAGCGGCCGAAAGCCAGGGCTGGGGCTCGCAGGTCAGTGCCGTCCGGCTCGGTGATCGTGTCACAGGCGGCGCCGGCGGGCCCAGGCGAAGGAGAAGACACCGGAGCGGATCAGCCTGGTCGCGACGGCGACCAGAAGCCATGGCCCCACCGGTCTCTGTGTGAAGCTGCGGAGCGTGGCGTCCCCACCTTTGGCCTCGTGCATGTCGAATGTGGATGGCTGCCACCAGGACGAGGATCCCGGCTGCGGCGAACCCACGACTCCGCCCACGCCCAGAGCGGGGACGACCCGCTTCGTAAGGTGGTTCATGGTGGCAGTGTCCAGCTGCTTCAGGAAGCGCCGCATGGCTGCCCGGACGGCGGGTGCCGCACCAATGCCGAGCAGGAAGCCGCCCCGGCACCCACCAGTACCTGGCCTTACTGCAGTCTGAGCGCCGATGCCGTCCAGTCCTGCGACCGCGCGTTGCCGCTGGAACCCTGGCCGCCCCCGGAGGCACAGACGCATCCGAGACGGCGGCGGGCGCGGGCTGAACACCGTTTCGGACCCGAGTACGACACGCGGTCTCCCCACCCTTTCTGCCTGCCGCATCTCACGGCGCCGGTTGCCGGCCGTAGCCCGGCAACCGTCACATACCTCGCGCCAGTGCTACCTCTCACCGAGAAGGCTCACCGAGATGCGCGGGAGCAGTGATTCTTTGGGCGCAGTGCGGTTGGCCGGCGCAGGACCGGCTGGGTTGTGAAGAGGTTCCTGAACCCAAGGGCGTGCAACGCCGTCACCCTCAAGCTCCTGGGCAAGCTGCGGGTCAGTAGTCGATGAACGACGATGGAGAGAGAGCGGTTCGGTAGTTTCCGCCCCGCAGGGCGCATACCGCCGTGGCGCGCCGAGGACTGCGCGCGGAGGGAGTTCGCCGTGGACCCGCCCGCCACCTCCGGCCCGGAAGACCATGGCCGACGCAGGCCGAGCCGTTCTTTGGACCCTGTCGAACGGGCGGAGTACGAGCGACTGCGGCGCACTCTCGGCATGCGAAACCGTCGCCTGCGCCTTTGGGGAGCATCCCTGCTCCTCCTGCTGGCTGTTCTTATGGCGCCCATCAGCGTCGTCGCCACCTGGGTAAATTCCGAGGTCACCGATACTGATCGGTATGAGCAGACCGTCTCACCCCTCGCCCGAGACCCCGCCGTCCAGGACCTGATCATCAATCGCGTCACTGACGCTCTGGTCCACAAGATCGACGTCCGCAAGATCACCGACACACTCGCCGACACTCTGGCCGACCATGACGCGCCCCGCTTCCTCGTCGACGCGGCCAGGTCGCTGGATGAAGAACTCAAGGGCGGATTGAGGGCCGGCGTGCACTACACGGTCACCAGGGTGGTGACGAGCGACGCCTTTGCCAAGGCGTGGGACAACATCCAGCGCGGCGCGCACACCGCCGCGACGAACGTCCTCACCGGGGAGGGAGGCGGAGCGCTCGAGGTCAAGGGCGACACCATCACACTGAACGTCGGCACTGTGATCGAGGAACTTCAGAAGCAGCTGATCGGCGTGACCCTTGTCGGTGCAGAAGACATTCCCGGGGCCGACAAGTCGATCGTGCTGGTGCACAACGACCATCTGAGCGAGGCCCGTGATGCTGCCCGCTGGCTCAGCGTCGTCGCCCCGTGGTTGCCCGCGGCGGTGATTGTGCTCGCCGGGCTGGGCATCTGGGCGGCACCCTCACGCCGGGTTGCACTGATGGCCGCAGGCATCGGCATCGGTGCCATGATGTGCGTGCTGCTCATCGCACTCGCCGTGATCCGCGAGATCTATCTGGATGCGGTGCCTCCGGCAGCCCAGTCGCAGGACGCCGCAGCAGCCCTCTACGACACCCTGGTGAGATTCCTCCGGCAGACCATCCTCACCGTGCTCCTCAGCGCCTTGCTGACCGTGATCGCAGGGTATCTGTACGGACACGGCCGCGGTGCCGCCGCCGTGCGCGGAGCTGCCGCGCGAGCTACCCGAACCGCCGGGCACGCCCTCGCCCGGACGGGACTGAAGCCCGGTGCCGTCGGACAGTGGCTGGGCACGCACAGGCCCCTGACGACGGGCGTCGTCATCGGGGCCGGGATCCTGGCCCTCTTCCTGTGGAACTACCCCACGCCCGCCTCCGTGGCCCTTGTGCTCCTGCTCGTCGTGGTTGTCCTGGCGACCCTGGGCGTCCTTGCCGCTGCGGCGCAGCGGAGCAACGCCGAGTAGGTCGCCCACGTACCTGGTGCTCGTGGGTCACCAGGGCCCACGCCTCCAACGGCAGGGTGCCCAGCAGCTCGGACGCAGCCCCGTACGCTCGGTACTCGCCAGCCCGGGGATCCCCCGCACCACGCTGGCGGCCCACTCCCGGTCGAACGTCGTCAACCGGCTCACGTTCCTCACCAACGACCCGGAGCGCGGAGCGCTGTCACTGCTCTACGCCGCGACCCAAGCCGTCCCCGGCAACTCCCACATCGGGCCGGACGGCCTGGGCGGCCTCCGGGGCTCCCCCGCCGTCCGCCGACAGGGCAAGGCCGGCCTCGACTCCGCCATGGCCGGTCGGCTGTGGGACGCGACCACCGACGTCATCGGGTCGGTCGCCCGATGAGCTGCCTGGAGAGCGCGCCGCCCTCCTGCGTGGTGCCTCGCCGCCATCGTCACCAGCGGCTTCAGAGAGCGTCGTTGTCCTGTTGCCCGATGCGAACCTGAAGGAGGAGCCGGTGACTTGCCCGTTCCGGAGTACCGGTCAGGACATCGCCGGTGGGTGCGGTGGCGGAGGGGTCAGGCACCGGCGCCGCCGCGTTTGGCGACGCGGCCGACGATGGCCGTCTCGACATGGGTGATCCCCAGGCCGACCAAGTCGCGGGAGAGGAAGTCGTAGAGGGCTGTCAGGTCACAGAAGTACGCGGCCGCGTGAAGGTTCGAGGGTCCCGTGGTCGCGAACGCCCCGTGCACCGAAGGATGGTCGGCCAGCGCCTTCCCGGCGGCGGCCAGATGGTCGGGGGCCACGTGCAACAGGAGTTTGGCCTCGATAGGCAGCCCGAGACGGCGCGTGTCCACCTGAACCTGGGTGATCAGGCGCCCCTGCGCGGCCAGTTGGGCGATGCGTCGGCGGACCGTGGTCTCCGCGTGTCCGGTGCGCGCGGCCAGCTCCGCAGCGGAGAGGCGCGCGTCGGGGGTGAGCGCGTCGATGAGGGACTGTTCCAGACGATCGGTTTCGACGCCGTACGGGCCCGGGGATCCGGAAGATGTCTGCCCGGGGACCGGTTCGGCCGGGCTCAGGGCCGCGCGTTCACGTGCCGTGAGAACGTTGTGACGCCACTCGGACGTGAGCCGGAAGACGTGCAGCACCGTGGCGCTCTCCAAGGACGTGACCGCCTGGGTGGAGGGCAGTTGGCGGAAGACCAACGGATCACGCGAGCCCGGCTCGGTACGAGCGACCGCGAAGATCTCGTCACCCGAGGTGCTGACGTCGATGAACGGGATGTCATCGCGCGCGGCGAGCGCGGCCACGATCGTGTCCAGTCTTCCGCGCAGGACCCGGATGCGCAGGAACAGTGCCCCGGCGGAGCTTCCGTTGCGCGGCCGGGCGACAGGTGAGATCACCACGCGCACGGTGCCGTCGGCCCTCAGCGCGTGCAGACGGCGGCGCACGGTCGCGGGGCTGAGACCCAGCACCTGGGCCGCCTGTTCCGCGGTGACACGGCCGTCGCACTGCAGGGCGGTCACCAGCCGCTGGTCGGTGAGGCTCAGTACGGAATCCGCCGATACGTGTGCCATGGAGACAAGTTTCGCTCATTCCGCCGCTCTGCGACGCCTGTCTCGGTAACAACGCCCGACGATGGATGACATCCGCACCGCTCCTTTCCCGGACGCCGGTCGGCGGACCCAAGCCCAGGAACGCCCTCAAAAGAGCGACCGAATCCACCACGGAGGCCGATATGCCCGCCCTCAAAGAACGGAAGAAACTGCGCTTCGCCAGCAGCGACACCACGTGCGCCGCCTGGCACTATCCAGGGACGAACGGCGGCTGCGTGATCATGGCCGGAGGAACCGCAGTGACGAAGGAGCCGGCCTCGGACCGCTTCGCGCAGCGGTTCAACGACGCCGGCTTCGCCGTCCTGGCCTTCGACCACCGACGGTTCGGGGAGAGCGGGGGCGTGCCGCGCCAGGTCGTCAGCTTCGATGAACAACGCGCGGACTGGCAGGCCGCGATCGACTGCGCGGCGGAACTGCCCGACGTGGATCCCGACAGGATCTCGCTCTGGGGCTTCTCACTCGCCGGCGGCCACATCCTCCAAGTCGCGGCCGACAATCCGCGACTGGCCTCCGCCATCGCCCAGACACCGGTGGTCGACGGCCGCGCACTCGCTCCTCACGCGCTGCGCTCCATGACCCCTCTCGCCTTCCTCCGGCTCTTTGGCCTCGGCCTCGCGGACGCGCTCGGCAGCCTCCTCGGGCGGCCGCCGTTGCTCGTCCCCACCGCCGGAGTACGCGGCGCCGTCGCCTCGCTCACCACGCCCGACGCGATGGACGGGGACCGGGCCCTGGATCCCGTCCACCGCTACGCGGACTGGGAGCAGACGGTCGCCGCGCGGATCGCGCTGCAGCTCGGCGGGTACCGGCCCGGCCGCCACGCCTCTCGTATCCGGTGTCCCCTGCTGGTGGTCGTGTGCGACCAGGACCAGAGCGCGCTTCCCGGCCCCGCCGTCCGTGCGGCCCACAACGCACCGGACTCCGAGGTACTTCATCTCCCAGGCCGTCACTACGCCCCGTTCCTCGAGGCACACGAACAAGCCGTCGAGGCGGAGATCGCGTTCCTTGAGAAGCACCTGCGCTGACTGAGCCCGGCGCGCGGCCGACCCCGCCCGCACCACCGTTCGTCGGGCCCGTCGCGCGCCGAGCCCGGAAACAGTACGTACTGTCCGCCCTCGACTCGCTCTGTTCATCCCTGTTCATCCGGTCGTCCGAGCCTTGGCGAGGGGCTCGCGGACGCGATCCGAAGCCGCTCCCGAGGCGAGACCAGACATCCCCTAAGAGTTGCGCAGCAAGTGGGCCCATCCAAGAGTTGCGCAGCAGGAGGGGAGGCGGCCCTCCGTCCGTCGTGGCGGACAGCGCCCTGGCAAGGCCGCCTCGCCCGAGGATGGCCGCCCGCTGCCTCGAACGTCGCAGCGCCACAGCCGGGCGAACTCGAGTCGATGCCCGATAAGGACCACAAATTCACATAGTTACGTTTTCATACTGCTCTGCGGGTTACGCGGAAGATGACCAGGGGGCAGGAGGCCAGGATGATCACCCAAGGGCAAATTGCCGCCCTGCTGGACCATGCTGTGTATGACGTCGACGGAAACAAGATCGGCGACACCAAGCATGTCTTCCTCGACGATGCCACCGGCGAGCCCGAGTGGGTCAGCGTCAAGTCCGGGCTCTTCGGCACCAGTGAGTCCTTCGTTCCCCTTCGCGAGGCCACGATGGTGGAGGACCATCTCGAGGTTCCCTACGCCAAGGCCACTGTCACAGATGCCCCCAACGTCGACGTCGACGCGGGGGGCTTCCTCACGGTCGACGAGGAGCACCGCCTCTACGAGCACTATGGCATCGCATGGGATGGAGGCCGGGGCTGGCAGCCGGTCGTCAAGCAGCCGGACCAGGGCGGAGGGGCCCACCGTCACACACGGACCGTCACCGATGCCACCGAAGGCGCCTCGCTGCCCTACAACAACACCACCGCTTCGGACATCGCCCGCGATGGTCAGAAGATATCAACTCCGCCGATGTCGTCGTCGCCGGCGCGTGGATCTTCGGCAAGTACGTTCTACTGCCGGCCGGGACCGTGAAGACGGTCGACCAGGCCGAGCGCAAGGTCTACGCCGGCCCCACCAAGGAGCCGATCAACGACTCCCACCGAGTTCGGCAAGGACAAGCCCGTCGGCGATCCGGGTATCACGAGCAGGTCGCCCGCTGGCGGTGTACACGCTGGAGGGGTGCTCAGACGCGTACGTATGAACCTGCTCAGGAAGGACTGCGTGTCTTAGCCGGGGCGAGGGGGGCCTCGGTTGAGGCTTTGGTTGTGCGGTCGCCGACTGGATGACCCGTATCAGGAGGCTGAGGCGCATGCTTGTTCTGGGCCGTTCGCAGGTCGAGGCCCTGCTCGACGTGGACGCGCTGATCGATGCCCTGGCCACGGCGATGGCAGACCTCAGTGCGGGCCGCGCCTCGGTACCCGACCGCGTCGCCGCCCTGGTGCCCGAACGCGATGGATTCCTGGCGGCCATGCCGGGCTTCCTGCCGTCGGCCGGGGTGCTCATGACCAAGCTGGTGTCACTCTTCCCGCACAACGACGGGGCACGGCTGCCCACACATCAGGCGGTGATCGTGGCGTTCGATCCGGACACCGGCGAGCCCGCCGCCCTGCTGGACGGTACGGCCATCACCGCGGCGCGGACCGGCGCCTGCTCCGCCCTGTCGGCGCGACTGCTGGCCCGCGAGAACGCAACGGTGCTGGCAGTACTGGGCACCGGCGTCCAGGCCCGGTCCCACGCCCGCGCGATCTGCCGGGTCCGCCCGATCCGGCAGATCCGCGTGGCCGGCCGGGACCCGGCAAAAGCCGCCGCCCTGGCCGAGGAACTCTCAGCCGTACTGGCGGCCGAAGTCCAGGCCGTGTCCAGCTATGCCGAGGCGCTCGACGGTGCGGACATCGCCGCCGCGACGACGCACGCCGTCGAACCCGTGATCCGCCGCCGCTGGCTGACACCAGGAGTGCACATCACGTCCGTGGGATACAACCCGGCCGGACGCGAGATCGACGACGCCACGGTCGCCGAGGCTCTGGTGTGCGTCGAATCGCGCCAGGCCGTACTCGCCCCGCTCCCCGCGGGCAGCAACGACCTGCTCACGCCGATCCGCGACGGCCTCATCACAGCCGACCACGTACACGCCGAGCTGGGCGAACTCGTCGCCGGCAGCAAACCGGGCCGCACCGCGCCGGACCAGATCACCCTCTACAAATCGGTCGGCGTGGCGGTGCAGGACGCCGCGGCCACGGCCCTGGTCGTTGCGGCCGCTCGCGAGCAGTCGGTCGGCGAGAAGATCACGCTGCGGTGATGCCGCCACCAGCACGCGCCGGTGGTCCACGCAGTGTCGCCACAACCGCCGTTCCGACGGTGGCCGGCGCATCGGTGCTGGTGCCGTGTCAGACGCCGCTTCATCCCGGACCGGCTGTGCCTATCAGCGTGGGCATAAGGCATGGCACACAGGTAACCCCGCTGAGACGCTCGGCAGATGAGGGGACGAGGGCCCGGGCCTATACCCGGGCTCGGCTCCTCACTCCTACTCCTACTCCGTGACGAAAGGGGCGTAGCCGACCGGGAGCTCGCTCACCTGGAGGTCGGAGAAGAGCAGGGTCAGGGTGTGCGCGCTGGTTTCCATGCGTACCTCGTGAAAGTCGATCCCGAGGGCCTTCGACCAACCCCGGGTCGCCGCGGAGTCAGGCAGGAGCTTCACTCCGGGGTAGAGGCAGTGCCACTTGACTCCCCAGACGTACCCGCCGAGTTCGGCACCGGTTCGTGCTCGATGAGCCGATCGTCCAAAGAGACCCGCCAGGTCTCCGCCGGCACAGACGTCTCACACCGCGCCTCGACGCAGTACCGGAACAGATACCGCATGTAGGACGACGCGACGCCAGTGGAAGGATCAGCCGTGACGTAGACGATGACCTCGTAATCACGCATGTAGCTGGTATATCCGTGATGCACGACGGCGTGATCGAAGGCCTCGTCCAGCATCTGTTCCAGCACCGCTGTATCCATCCCGTTCTCCTAGCTCACTCAGCGAGAGCTTCGACAAGGAGACGCACAGGTGTCAGGCACCATGGCCCAGTGCTCTCCCGAACACGTCCTGGTCGGGGGTCCATTCCCGTGACGTGAGGACCGCGGCCGGCCGCCCGAGCAGTTCGAGCGCCGACTCGCCGACGGCTGGTGCCGACTGGTGCTCGCCTGATCCCGACCATCGAACCGCCTCCAGCGCCGGCGGATGCGCGCTTTCGCCGCTCTTCAACAACCGGCGGTACGGGGACTGGACACACACGCGGGACGGACTCCGAGATGACGGTGACCGAAGTACGGGAAGCACGGACGGCAGCGCTGCCGGAGATGGCCGACCCCTCGCGGGTCGCTCCCAAGGACGCCCGTCAGCTGTCCCCCGGCGATCACTATCCCTCTGCCGAGAGGGCGTTCGAGAATATCGGCGAGGTCGGTCGTCTGAGGGCCGGAGGCGGGACAGGGACCCTCCCGGAAGTCGACGTCAGTCGCGGCGTCGCCTCTGTCCTCTGCTCTTCCTGGGAGCGTCTTCCTCGTCCTCCGTATCCTCTTCGTCCTCCGTATCCTCTTCGTCCTCCGCTCCTTCCTCGTCCTCTTCCTCCTCGTCGTAAGCGTCTTCCGCCCCCTCTTCCTCCTCTGGTCCCTCCTCGTCCTCGAATGCGTCCCCCGCCTCTTCTTCGTCCTCGTCCTCGTCCTCGTATGCGGAGTCGGCGCCTTCCTCCGCATCGCCTTCGCTCTCGACCTCGGGCTCTTCGCCCTCCGACTCCTCCGGCTCAGCCTCTTCCTCTTCTACCGCGTCCTCGTGGGATACGACGACCTCGCCGTCACGGATTTCGCCCCGCCAGCCCTCGGGTTCTTCATTGGTGAGGGTCACGTACCGCTGGAAGTTCTTGAAGTCCAGTCGCATGCGGCGCCCTTGCGCCCGCCAGAGGTTGCCCGTCTTCTCGAAGAATCCCGACGGGTAGTACTCCACCACCAGGACGATTCGAGTCAGGGTCGGCGCCAACTCGTGGAAGCTCACCGCGCCGCGAGTAGTTCCCTTGGCTCCCTCGGAGGTCCACACGATGCGGTCATCAGGAATCTGCTCCTGGACAGTCGCCTTGAAGCTGCGCGACGAAGGGCCGACCTTGACCTTCCAGTCGCTCCCTGTCTCATCGCCCTTCGAAACGTCACGAACCCCCTTGGCAAAGCTGCTGAACTTGTCGTACTGAGTCCAGTAGTCGTACGCGTCCCGCAAAGGCACTCCGACATCGAGAACCTCGATGATGTTCATGACCTTGCCGCCGCTGGCCTTCCGCTTCCCCTTCCCGCCCCCGAAGGCGCTCTTGGCCTTTTCTACGACGTTGTCCTTGACGCCCTTGGCCTTCTCCGACACGAACGCCTTCAGCGGTGAGTCGCCCTGGAGGATGCGGGAGCCGATCGCGGGAAGCGAGCCACCGTTCTGGGCCGCGTCAGTGAGCTGCCCGGTGACGTCCGTCAGTTTGTCGCCGGCCTTCTCGGCAAGATTCTCCACCTGCGCAGACACGAACTTGGACAGCTCTTCACGAAGCTTGTCCACACCCGACGTACCCTCTGCCGATTCGTCCTTTTCCGTCTTGGCCATGGCCGCCTACCTCCCACGACCCGCGCGCTTGGACGCTGCTCGCTTCGCTGACGTCGTCTTCGAGGCAGCGGACTTCTTGGCAGGAGCTGTCTTCTTCGCCGCGGACTTCTTGGCCGGAGCGGTCTTCTTCGCTACCGACTTCTTCGCCGCCGACTTCTTCGGCGTCCTGCCGGCCGCGCTCTTCTTGCTGGGCGCCGTCGTCTTCGCCGCCGTCTTGCTGGGCGCCGTCTTCTTCGCCGCCCTCTCGCTTGGGGTGGTCTTCTTCGCCGCGGTCTTCTTCGCCGGTGCAGTCTTCTTGGCTGCCCGAGGCTTCTCACTGCCGGCGGAAGCAGCCTTCTCGCGTGCCGCCGGCGCCCCGCGGGACCGATGCGATCGCGAGCTGCGACGCCTCCCCGGCTTTGCTTCCGGTTCTTCTTCCGGTTCTTCTTCCGGTTCTTCTTCCGGCTCCTCTTCCTCGTATTCGCCTTCCGGCTCTTCCTCTTCCTCTTCCTCCTCTTCGGGCTGGTCCTCGGCGTGGTCTTCCTCGTACTCGGCCTCGGGCTCTTCTTCTTCCTCCGGCTCTTCTTCTGCTTCCTCCGGCTCTTCTTCTTCCTCGTACTCCGCGTCCTCGTCCTCCGGCGCGTACTCCTCCTCGTCCTCGTCCTCCTGGTACTCCTCCCCCTGATCCGCCTTCTCCAGGAGTCGGGTTGTACGGTCGCTGAGGGTGTCGGCAAGCGTGCTCATTCCCCGGTCGGCAGCGGCGGTCATAGCCTTGCGGCCCGCCTCCAGCACTTCCCCGCGCAACTGCTCCTGCAACTCGGCGACCTGCGGCATCTCCCCCAGTCTGCGCATTCCCTCGGCCGCGAGCTGGCGAGGTTCGAGACCGAATCGACGGCCCGCCAGATAGGTCGCGATGGACAGAGCCATCCGGCCCTTCTTGGTGCGGCCCAGCACATAGCCGCCCACTACAGCGGCCGCGAGAACCACCTTGTCCTTGCCATCCATGACTGCGTCACCTTCGATCGCTCGGGGCGTGGAACAGGCCCGTGCGGCATATGGCCGATCGAGCAGCCGCTCCTCTTCTCGTTCGAACTCCTCCAGGCTGATGTCTCCGTCTTCGAATTCCCGGTTCAGCAGGGCCAGATGGGCCTACAGCACTCCCGGGTCGTGCAGCTGCGTCCTGCGTTCGGGCCATCGCCGCACGGGACGGCGACCGTTCAAGACGAACTCGACTCCGATCAGCACAAAAAGAGGTCTGCTCGCAGGCAATACGTATGCCGCATCCCTGCTGTTGTTCTGGCGGAACACTGTTTACCCGGGGCGCAGTTGGGCCCCGTGCGTCAGCCGACGCTCTGATGCGCCAGCAGCTCGCTGGCGATGGTGTCCTCTTGCTGCTCGTACTGGGCAAGCGCCAGGCCAAGGCCAAAGAAGGTGGGGGCCCATTCGCCGATGTAGATTCCCCAGCGGTCGGCGCGGGCGATGTCGACGCCGGGCTCCATCTTCAAGGAGCCTGCCCAGGCGACGACGGTGAGGCCTATGGATGCCATGGCGGCCAGGTATGCATGTTCGCTGCGGATACCCATGTCATGCATCTTCTTGATGATCACGATGCGCTCCGTTCACTAGTCCTCTGACGGACTACCCGGACCACCTCGCCCTATTCACACCATTTGCCGGAAATGTTCACTGGCGTGTAGCTCAGAGACTGGCACTCTGGAAGCTCGCCGCGGCGCTCTCGATGGCCGGCGTCGTCGTCTTCCTGGTATGGCCGTGGATCAGCGACCTCGCGATCCTCCTTGGTCTGGAGTTCGACGCGGAGGCGGTACGCCAGCGGGCCGTCGTCGGCGGACTCCCGCCGTGCCGAGCCCTACACCCAACCCCGCGACACCCGGAAATGGGACCAGAAGGACCTACGGCGCGTCGCCGAAGGCGATGAGTGACAGACCAGGCGCTTGGCGCGCAGGCAACGACTCGTCTGGGGATACCCGCAGCTCATGAGACTGACACAACGGGGTTGAGCGAAGCGGATCGGCATCTGACGCAACAGGCAGCCGCCCGCATTCCACCTGCCATCGGCCGGCTGCTGCGCGGTGCCTGCCACCCTGCTGGCCGTCGAGCGGGTGCGGCGAAGTTCCCAGCCTGCAGACAGCACTCGAACGCGTCGCGGTCATGCCGGCGGGCCCGGGCTGGCGCCCGCTTGTTCAAGACCCTGACAGACGGGGTGAGCATGTCGACGCCGCTACGGCTGATCCGCCGCTCGCCGGAACCCCAAACGACGACACCCTGAGTCCTCGGGCTGGACGACTTCGCCCTGCGCAAGGGACACCACTACGGCACGATCCTGATCGACATCTAGACACACCAGCCCATCGACCTGCTGCCGGACCGGACAACATCGACGGTAGCCCTCCGGGCCAGGCCGGGCGCACGCGAGGGCGTGGCATGCGCCGGTCCGTGCGGGACAACGGCATAAGCCTGGGCTTCGGAATCGCCTTCCTGCTCGCTCTGGCAGGAAGGGCGATCGCCGACTGCACGGAGCCCAACAGCCCCTCCCCAAAACCTTGGGGTGGCAGCCCGGGACATCAGCGGATGGCTTCCCGATGCCGGGCGCACGGCAGGTGAAGCGCAAAGTCAAGCGCCCAAAGCAACGGGCACGATGCGTGCCGCGAGTCAGCCCGGTCGAGACAGCACTCGACAGGGATGCACGATTTCTCCGCCGCATACGGCAGTTGCACCGTAGAGACAGACAAGGCCCGGGGCTCCGCATGGGTCCTGTCCGTAGCCTGAGTCTTGTGTCGCCACTTTCCCTGACCTTGATGATCACCGCACCACAGACATCTGAGTCACCCCTGATCGCGGCCTTCTCCGCCCTCTGGGCCGTGACCGCGCTGTGGCCGTCGTATAGGTCTCCGCGTAGGTGCGAGGCCGACGCGCCTACGGAACCCGCATCGGGGACGCGGTCGCCGCCAGGACACGGTGTCCGGGCAGCCGTCACGCCGATGATCTGCGGCTGTCCAGGGACGCGGTTCTGGCGGCGGGCGGAACCCAGTCGGGGCGCCGGTGGTGACACCGTGAACGCGGGTCGTCGGAGATCTTGGCGGCCGCCGCGGAAATCTGCTGCCGCAGGTGGTCGGGCAGCGGATCGCCGCTGACGGCCGCGACCAACTCCTCGGCGACGAGGCGAAGTTTGGTGTTGGTGCGCTGGGACACCTCGACGAGGACGCTCCAGGCGTCTTCGTCATTCAACCTGAACGAGGCCATCAGGACTCCGCGGGCGAGGTCGATGACCGGCCGGCTCCGCATCGCCCTTTTCAGGTCGATGACCTCGGCGCGCAGGTCCTCCTCGTTCTTCCCGTCCAGGTGAGGACCGGCCCCGTTCGAGGGTGCGAACAGAGGTGCCGTGCCGGTGAGCGTGAGCAGCCGCGCGACCGCGCGTCCAGCAGCGCCGATATGGACCGTCTTGTCCTGACCGAGAGCAAGAATCCGGAGACGCAACAGGACCCGGAGGCCGGAACAGTCGCAGAAGTCGACCCGCGTGAGGTCGAGGTTCAGCCCCTGGTGCGCCTGGGCCAGTGCGGCGCACAGACTGTGTTGCAGTCGTTGCGCGGTATCGATGTCTATCTCACCGGCGACGACGACCAGTGTCCGTGCGCCGGCGGGATACGCGACTGTCTCTAGGAAGGGTGACGCGCCTCCCACCCTGGCGCCGCAGGCCAGTACATCGTGGGCGGCTTCGTCCCCGCTTCCCTCAGGGGGAGAAAGCGGATGTTCTCGCATGGCATACAGGTTCACCCTCGCCCCGGTTACACGTCAAGAGATACATGAACTTTCTTTCGCCCTTTTGAATGCGTGAATGAAAGGGCCTACTGTGGGGGGATGACTGAGGTACCCGAGGGACACAGCGGCTGGACCTTTCTGACCAACCACGCACGAGTCCTCGCCGCGATCGCCTCCGGTGCGCAAGGCACCCGCATCCGCGACATCGCCGCACGGTGCCGGCTCACCGAGCGGGCAGTCCAGAAGATCATTTCCGATCTGGAGCAGGACGGCTATCTGGACCACACCCGGCAAGGGCGCACAAACCACTACCACATCCAGCCCGGGACCATCCTTCGACACCCGGCGGACTCCGGCCTGACGGTGGCCGGCCTCCTGGCGGCTCTCGACCAGCACGAAAGCTCCGCTGAAGCCCCGCCCGAGCAACGGACCGCCCGATCGTCCGATCGCTCCGATGTGTTCGCTCGCGACGACAGCACGGCTGCCTCGTAGGTTCCATGCGGCCCTGGTCGGCGCCTCGCCCGCCGGAGCGCGGTCGCTCCCGGCAGGGCGCCGAACCATGCGCCGGCGAGGCGGCCGGGGTGGCGTGCCATCGCCGCTTGAACGGAGTGCCGCATGGCGCGGTCGTCGAAGATGGCATCGGCCCGGTAGCCGTGCCCCTTCGGCCAACCAGGCGCGAACCAGCCCCCTCCCATCGGCGTACACCGCGGACCGGGCCGGTCTTCCGGGCGACCTCATGCCTCCTGTGACGATCCGCGGCTGCTGGGGTACTCGGTCCCGGGCGGCACGAGCCGTCCGAACGGGATCGGAGGAGAAGCCGTGGACGGGATCGTGCTGCTCAAGGAAGACCACAAGAGGGTGGAAAGGCTCTTCAAGCGGTTCGAGAAGGCGGGGGCCAACGCCCACGTGGAAAAGCGGAAGATCGCCGATCAGGTGATCGAGGAGCTCACCACCCACACCTGGATCGAAGAGGAGATCTTCTACCCTGCCGCCCGGGAGGCCGCCCCCGACACCAAGGGCCACGTCCTGGAGAGCGTCGAGGAACATCACGTCGTGCTGTGGATGCTCTCCGAGCTGAAGGGTCTCGATGCGGCGGACGAACGGTTCGACGCCAAGATGACCGTCCTCATGGAGAGCGTCCGCCACCACGTCGAGGAAGAGGAGCAGGAATGGTTTCCCGACGTACGCAAGACCATGGGCCGTAACCGGCTCACCGAACTGGGGGAACAGATGGAATCGGCCAAGAAGACGGCTCCGAGCGAGCCCCTCGCCGTTCCCAGCGCCGAGCGGTAGGCCGTACCGGCACATCGATGAACCTGGGGTTTCGATCCGGGACTCGGTGGAAGGGGCCGCAGCCGCTTCGTGGATCGAAGGCCGCCGGGTCGGCGGTCCATCAACCGCGACCAGTCCCCAGGGTATCCAGCACGGAGAGGATCCACATACATGCGCATCGCATTCCTCGTGGCGCCGGAAGGCGTCGAACAGATCGAACTGACCGAGCCGTGGGCCGCCGTGGCGGGCAGCGGGGGTACTCCCGTACTCGTGTCCACAGAGTCGGGAGAGGTGCAGGCCTTCCGGCATCTCGACAGGGGGGACACCTTCCCCGTCGACCAGGTGGTGAGGGACACGTCCGTGGACGAGTTCGACGGTCTGGTGCTGCCTGGTGGAGTCGCCAACCCCGACCAACTGCGCCTGGACGAGCGGGCCGTGGCCTTCGTGAAGGCCTTCTTCGACGCGGGCAAGCCGGTGGCGGCCATTTGTCACGCCCCGTGGATTCTCGTCGAGGCCGATGTACTGCGCGGGCGCAAACTGACCTCGTGGCCGAGCCTGCGCACCGACATCCGCAACGCTGCCGGGAGTTGGGTGGACGAACAGGTCAAGGTCTGTGACGGCGGCCCCAACACCCTTGTCACCAGCCGCAAGCCGGACGACCTGAAGGCGTTCTGCGAAGCCCTGGTGCACGAGTTCGGCCGCGCGACCGCCTGAAACGCGGGACCGATGGGGGCGTACGTTCGCCCCTGTCCTGGGCAAGATGGCCTGCCCGGGACGGGGGCTGTCGCCGCCACTGGCGAGGGAGCGAGTACCCCGAACCCGACCATCCAGGGCAGCGTGCGTCAATCCCTGTCCGCGAAGGCGCTGGTGTCCAGGCGGTCGAGGAGGTCGGCGGGGTCTTGGTACACCGCGTGGGCGCCCGCCGACTCCAGGTCCGTCCTCGGGATGCCGCCGGACAGGACCGCCAGGGGTGTCACCCCGTCCCGCACTGCGGCCTGCATGTCCCAGACCGTGTCGCCGACGAACACCGCTTGTCCGCTCGGTACTCCGGCGAGCGCCCTGGCCTGCTCGACAGGGTCGGGGGCGGGTTTGCCCTCGGCGACGTCGTCCGCGCTGGCCGCCCCGAGGATGACATCGTCCGCGCCGATGGCACGGCGGAGCGCGGAGAGTTCCGCGCCGCTCGCCGAGGTCGCCAGGACAATCTCCCAGCCCCGGCCGGCGAGGGTGCGCAGCAGTTCCCCGGCCCCGTCCAGCGGCGGCAACCGGTCGAAGTACGTTGCGTAGAGCGCGTGGTGGGCCGCGACGAATTGTTCGTCGTCCTCGGGGTCGCGGTCCTTGCCGAGCAGGTGCTCGACCAGGTCGTCGCTGCCAAGACCCACGGCCCGGTGAATGTCCCGCATGGGGACGCGGTGGCCGCCCTGGCGGAAGGCCTCCCACCAGGTGACGACGTGCAGGTGGTTGGTGTCGACGAGTGTTCCGTCGACATCGAAGATCGCGGCGCGTTTCGTGGTCATCGCAGGTCCTCGCCCTCTCCCAGGTCGCGCAGAGCGGGAAGCAGTTTCCGCTCGGCCCATTCCAGAAACGGCTCCTGGTGGTCACCGCCGATCTGGATGAGCGCGACCTCGGTGAATCCCGCTTCGACGAAGGGCCGTACGGCGTCGACGACGGAGTCCACGTCATCTCCGCAGGGAATCGACTCGGCCACGTCCTCGGGCCGTACGAACTGGGTCGCGCCCGCGAATCCTTCGGGGCCGGGCAGTTCCGAGTTGACCGGCCAGCCCCCGCCGAACCAGCGGAACTGGTCGTGGGCGCGGGCGATGGCGGCGTCCCGGTCCGTGTCGTAACAGATGGGCAGCTGGCCCACCTTGGGCTTGGCGGCGCCGCCGTGCCGGTCGAACTCGGAGATCAGGTCGGCCTTCGGTTCGGTGGCGATCAGCAAGTCGGCCAGGTGTCCGGCGACTTCGCACGAGCGCTCACCGGAGACGGCGACTCCGATCGGCGGGGGCGTGTCGGGCAGATCCCACAGGCGGGCGTTCTCCACGTCGAAGTGGGCACCGTGGTGGTTCACCTTCCCACCCGCGAACAGCGAGCGGATGATCTCCACGGCCTCTTCGAGCATCTCCAGCCGGACGTGTGCGGCCGGCCATCCGCCGCCCACCACATGCTCGTTGAGGTTCTCGCCGGAGCCGAGCCCCAGACGGAATCGCCCCTGCGACAGGAGTTGCATGGTGGCGGCCTTCTGGGCGACGACCGCGGGGTGGTACCGGGTCGTCGGGCACGTCACGTAGGTCATCAGAGGAATGCGCTCGGTGGCCTGCGCGGCGGCACCGAGCACGCTCCAGGCGTACGGGGCGTGACCCTGGGAGTCCAGCCACGGAAAATAGTGGTCGGACGTGACGGAGAAGTCGAAGCCGGCGCGCTCGGCGCCGACCACATGACCGACGAGCTCACGCGGGCCGGCCTGTTCCGTCATCATCGTGTACCCGATCTGCACCATGTCGCTCTCCTCCTCGTGGCAGGGCGCCGCCGGCGGTGTGCCCGGGAGGCTCTGCCCGGTCAGCGGCGGAACCCAAGGGGGGTGCCGCGCGTTCTCCTGCCGACGCTGCCGCTCTATCGCTCTACCGCTTCGTCCGGAGTCGCAGGTCGACCTCCTTCTCCTGATCTCCCGACGCCGTGCCCTGTTCCTGGACGGCGAACGAGTCGCTCAGAGCCTCACGGAGCCGGTCCACGGCGACGTAGCCGCCCTGCAACGTGGCGTTGACCGATCCTTCCAGAGGGGTGGGACCGGTCGGGATGCGTTCCTCGGTCGGATGGAAGTCCGCGGTCCACACGGGAAGGCGGTCGCCCGGCTGCTCGTGAGGAAGGTCGTCGGCGGGCCGGTCGGTCGGGAACGCCGTCCGCAGGACACCGAACACGGTCGCGACGTCCTCCTTCGACCCTCCGGTGAAGGACACGGTGGCCATCGGGTCACTCTCCTTTCCGCTGGGGTACGACGATGTACTTCGGGTCCGCCGCGGAGGCGATGCCCGCCTCGAAGACCCCGAAGCGGGTGCAGGCCGACCCCGCGAGCAGCGCGAGCCCGCCCAGCACGGCGGCCGGTCGGCTGCGTCCGCCGGCGAGGGCCGCGCTCGCGGCCCCGGTCAGGGTCAGGACACGGGCGGTCCGCATGAGCGTGCCCGCGCGTCCTTCGCGCCAGGTCTCGGCCACCATGCC
>NZ_JBVHQB010000033.1:0-71467 GCF_055567635.1 Streptomyces sp. NPDC026500
CCGACCAGGCAGCGGCCGAACCAGTGAACCTGAAAACATGTCAACCCGCCCTGACCTGCTAGTCAGCCACTCCCGCGCAGCGGGGGAACCTCAAGCTGACATCAGCGCCCGACATCAACAAGCTTGAACGGGGCCGGCCACCCACGCGACCACCACCAGGGGTAGCCTTCCCGTCCATTCGAAGGCCTCTGGAGGCGCGCAGTGCACACCATCGTTTTCCTGCTGCGGAGCACGCTGGGCCTTGGTGGCAGTCTGGTGTTTATGTGGGAGCTGAACCGCCAGGCTTCGGGTCCGGGCTGGAGGAAGCCGCGGGTCTCCTCCGCGGTGGCGGCTTTGCTGTTCGCCGGGCTACTCGCCGTCTAGAGATCGCCAGACGACGGGCCCTTCCTGTGCCCGTTCGGTCGGGAAACAGCAGGGAGCCACGGTCGCTGGCGGACAACGCTCACGAGAACCACCTCTGAACTATAGATACCTGGTCAGGGGCCGTTCGTAGCCATGTTGTTCGTCGTGCTCGGCGGGGCGCTTCAGATCTTCGGCAGGTCAAAGCCATGAGCAGCCCTAGTGCCGACATCGCTGACTGGTGCCAACAAGCCCGAGCTGCACCGAGCAGTGGCAGACGTCAGCGGTTGACCGGCCGAAGAAGAGCAAGGCTCGACCCCTGTCACAGGTGGCCCACGATCGACCTGACCCGGGAGTCCGCATGGCTCCGCGCCTTGCGGCTGGGCAAGGGCCAGGTGACGTGACGTGTATCGCCGTGACCTGGTTCGGCTCCAGGCCCTGTACGGCGAGGGGACTCTACGGATCGCTTCCATCGTCTTTTGGTGCTGGACGTGCTCTCGGCTGGAGGCGCCGTCCTCGATTACGTCCGCCCTCCTGCGAAGCGGCGCCGGTCACTGGAGAAGCGGGACGCGGGTTGAGTCCTGGCCGACAAGGCGTGCTCCCGCCGCCCGCTCGCGGGCGGCGGATCCGGGATCGGTTGGCGCCGGTTCGCCTTTGGTTGCTTCCCCAGCCCCCCAAGTCAGGCGCCGTATCCGAAGCCGCCGACGCTCGGCGCTCGGCGCTCGGCGCTCGGCGCTCGGCGCTCGGCGCTCGGCGCTCGGCGCTCGGCGCTCGGCGCTCGGCGCTCGGCGCTCGGGCGAGGAAGACCAATGGTGAACGTACAACCGCCGCGCGATGGCCGCCACGGCGCGATCCGCCACACACCCGCAGAGCACGACGGACAAAGCGGCCTACGGCCCAAGCGGCCGAGCTGGATTCGTAGTTGAACCCGAGAAGCTGCACGCTTCCCTCTAGATACGTTACTACTAGTTCCGTTATTGTCCCCGTCACGCCGGAGCGGCACTGGCCTCTGACCTGAACGGGCCGCGCCCCAGCCTTGCCACCGCTGCGATCCACCGACTCTGAAGGAGCCGCTATGCGCAGGCTCGACTGCCAGCACAACGTCTCCGTCCTCGTCCCCGGAGGCGGCGAGAACCGTTTCCGCCCCGGCTGGATCGCCAAAGTCCTGGAGCTCGCCGAACGCGGTCAGGATCTCTGACTCTCGTCGTTGTGGATCCTCCTTGCCACACGGTCGCGCCGGTCTCGTCGACCATCGCCGCCCGGTGGTGCCTTGCGCCCGCATCGATGCAGGCCCATACCTGGGCCCGTCGCTGGGTTCATCCGCCCTTCCTCGTTGCGAGCCGCATGCCGTCGGCCCGAGGAACCCGCCGTCGTCTGCGCAAACAACGACTACAACGCACATCCCAATCAGCAATCAGGGTGCCCCGAACAGCCGGGCGGCCACTCCTGCCGAGTCGCACAAGACAAGCCGCGCATCTGCCAGACCCGGCTCTTGGACCGCCCAACAACGTACGGAGACCGCCATGACCCACCCGCACGCCCCCCGCCTTCATCATCGTCCACGGCCTCACCGCCCAGGTGTGTCCTTCGCCCTGGTCAACGGCTCGGCCTTCGCCGTGCACGTGCTGCTCGCCTGCTCCGCAGCCGAGTTGATGGCCACCCGTGTCTGGGGAGGGGCCAGCGTCGGCATGCTGGCCCTGCTCTTCCAGGGCTCCCTGCTGGTGTGGACAGCGGCGCGGTACGACCGCCGCGCGGACCGACGACCGGCTCCTCAGGAGATCTGGGAGGAGAGCCGATGAGTCAGCGGATCCTGCTCGCCGCGCCCGGCGTCCTGGACAGTGACACGCACGTCTTCGTCCTTCTGGGCTTTCTGGCCTTCATCGTCCCCATCCTGTTCATCTGCGTTCTCAGCGGCCCCGAGAGGGACCGGGTCAACGAGTTCTATACAGCGGGCCGCAGGCTCAAGCCTCTGCGCGGGGCCCTCGTCCTGTCCGGCGTCTACCTGCCCACGGCCGCGGTGCTCGGCAACACGGGAAGTGTCGCGATCTTCGGCTACGACGGTCTGTTCATGACCCTGTGCACCGCGCTGTCCCTCGGCGTCCTCCTCCTGCTGGCGCGCCCCCTGAGGGAGCGCGCCGGTTACACCCTGGGCGACACGTTCGCCCTGCGGGCTCCAGGGCCGGGGGCGAGGATCGCTACCGCCGTCGTGACCTTGAGCGTGTGCGTCCCCGTCATGGTCGTACAGCTCTCCGGCGCGGGCGTGACCACCACGATGCTGCTGGGAATGACGGGGTCCGGTGCGGAGAAGACAGCCATCGTAATGATCGGCGCACTGGTCGTCTGCGCCACGGCGTTCGGCGGGATGCGCGGCACGGTCGTCATCCAGACGATCAAAACGGTGGTGCTGCTCGGCGCGGCCCTGACGGTGACAGCTGTGCTGCTCCATCGTTTTCACTGGAACACCGCTGCCCTGATCGACGCCGCCGGACAGGGCAGCGGCCGACCCGCCGGCTATACGCGCCCCGGCCTCCGCTACGCCGGCAGCGGCGATTGGCAGGGCACTCTCGACTTCATCGGCCTGATGATCACCATCGTGCTGGGTGTGGCGTGCCTGCCACACGTTGCCTTGCAACTGAGCAGCTCACCCGACGCGGCCACCGCACGCCGTACGGTGCGCCATACGATCGGCATCGTCACCTCTTTCTGCCTCATAACAGCCCTGATGGGCTTCGCGGCCGCCGCGTTGATCGGCGTACCCACGATCATTGCCGCCGATCCCGGAGGCAACAGCGCCCTGCTGCTGCTCACCGGCGAACTGGCAGGCGGCGCGTCCGCCGGCGCGAACGGGGCAATTCTCGTCGCCCTGGTCTCCTCCGCGGTATTCCTCACCACGCTGGGGGCGGTGGCGAGCATCACCCTGGCCGCTGCGGGAGCGATCGCCCACGACCTCTACACGAAGGCGCTCCGCCATGGGCGCATGACCGAGGGCCGGGAGGTGGCCGCCGCCCGCCTGGCGTCCGCCGGGGTCGGTGCACTGTGCATCGTGCTGGCAGTCTGGGTCCAGGGATGGAACGTCCTGTTCCTGACAGCGATGTCCCTGGCGGTGGCGGCCTCCTGCCTGCTTCCGGCGCTGGTGTACTCCGTCTTCTGGAGCGGCTACACACGGGCCGGGCTCCTCTGCACGCTGTACGGGGGCCTGCTCTGCGCCGTCGGACTACAGATATGCAGCCCCGTCTTCTCCGGCACCCCCTTGGCGCTCTTCCCTGAGTGGCGTATCGACTGGTTCCCCCTGCAGACGGTCACCCTCGTCTCGCTTCCTAGCGGCTTCCTGTTCGGCTGGCTGGGCAGCATCGTGCGAAGGCGCGATGCTCCACCAGCGCCACCGACCAGCTCGCCGGGCGTGATGTCGGCTCCGACACCGGCATTTGGCCACGTTGAGCGTCTGTGATGATTTGCGACTGCGCGCACCGATGGCTCCAGCACGAGTCTCACAGGGGCTTTGTGCGGATATCCAACTGATAGACGGTGCTCGTGCCGGTGGAGCGCCACTGTCTCAGCTCGACCACTGGGCCAGGGGCGTCAGCAGGGGGACGGGATGCTGCCTGCAGCGTTCACAGCATTGGCCGTTGCGGATGGGTCCGCGGTAGTGGCGGACGCGGGCACGGATGCGTGGCGAGAGTTGCGCGATCGGTTGGCCCGATGGTTCGGCCACGGGGATGCGGACCGTGAGCGGGAGGAGTTTGGCAGGGCCCGCGGTCTCACTCCTCGCCCGGCCGCGTGCGCCGCCGGCGCCAGGCCCGTTTGCGGCAACGGGGGGACAAGTGCCTTGCCGAGGCGGGACATTTCACGCCGACCACCCAACTCGCCTAGCACGCAGGGCAGTTCGCCGTCCGGGCAGCCTGGACCGCCTCGGTCCTCGCCCTCGAACGTCTCAGTCGTCGCCCAGTGCCGCGAGCGGCACTGGGCGACGAACAGAACACTGCCGTCGACGTCACCGACGGCATCAGCGGACGCTTCGACAAGGCTGCCAGCAGCTATGCAGCGAACCCTCCCTCCTAACCGCCTGCCCTGAGCCTGGCAGCGTCGTGATCGAAAGAATTTGACTGGCGGGGCAGTCGAACCCCCTTCCGTACCCGTCTTTACGGGGGAACGAGGGAGGGCACGATGAACGCCGACGAGGAACGCCAGTTCCGCGAGTTCGTGGCGGCGCGGTCGAGATCGCTGCTGCACACGGCCTACCTGCTGACCGGGGACTGGGAGCAGGGCCGTGATCTGCTCCAGACCGCGCTTGCCTCCACCGCTCGGCGTTGGTCGAAGCTGCGCGACCGGCAGCAGCCGGAGATCTATGTGCGCCGGGCGATCTACCACGCCCAGGTGGACCGCTTCCGACTGCTCAGCTGGGGACGGGAGACGGTCACCGACACACTGCCGGACCAACCGTCCGCGCAAGGCGCTGACTTGGCCGACGCCGTGGTCCAGCGGCAGGACATCATGGCCGCACTGCGGCGGCTGCCCAAGCGCCAGCGCGCGGTGATCGTTCTGCGCTACTTCGAGGACCGGCCGGACACCGAGATCGCGGCGATTCTGGGCGTCGCCCAGGGGACGGTCCGCAGCCAGACCCACAAGGCCCTCGCTTCCCTCCGCACCACCTTGGCCGAGGCAGGGCCGTCCGCCGCCTCCTCCACTGCCTCCGGAAGGGGCGTCATCGCATGAACGACTCGACCGAACACCCGCTGCACGAAACCTTGCTGCACGATGCCTTGCACGCCCATGTCCGAGAGAGCGGCAGTAATGCCGCCGGTCCTTATCTGGTCGGCCTGGCCGACGGCGCATTGAAGGTCGCCCGGCGGCGGCAGCGGCTGGCCCGCGCCGGGGTCGGCATCGCCGCCACCGCCGTGGTCGCCACCGCCTGGGTGGCCGTCGCAAACGGCGCGCCCCAGCATGCGCACGTAGTTCAGCCCGCCGTAGGGGGCACGGGGAACACCGAAAAGGTGGCACTGATGTCCATCCTGCCGGTCACCTCGTCCACGGAGCACCCCTGCACCCATGGCAGCGGGGGCTACACCGTGCACGCGAGCGCGACCCACCCGGCGTTCTGTATCCGCGCCGACCGGGCCAGGGGCATGACCGACGTCCGTGTCACCTCCGCGAAGGCCGACAAAAGCACTGTCGACGGCACCTGGAAGGTCGAGGTGACCCTCAACTCCGTCGACCGGACCCGCTTCGCCGCCCTCACCGGTTCCATCGCCGCGGCCCCGTTTCCGCGCAACGGATTCGCCATCGTCATCGACGGCACACTCTGGGGCAACCCCTTCGTGACCTCCTCGATCACTGGCGGCCGTCTCGAAATCGTCGGGGCCTTCGACGGGGACCTCACCAGCGCCACCGCCCACGACCTCGCCCTCCGGCTGGATACCGGCAGGTGACCCCCATGCCCTGTGACGTGCACCGATAGCCGGCGCAAGTGAGACGTCCGCCGGACTCCCCCCATGTCGCAGGGCAAACCCGGCTTCTGGGATACCGCCTTCACCCGCGGCAAGTCTTGGCGCCGGGCGAGCTTCCCGGCGCCTGAAGCCAACTCCTGCTGTGGCGTTGACGAACCTCTGACCAAGGTGCGCGAGTCCGTTCCGCACTCGATCGGCGAGGCGTTCAACCACCACCGCCTTCCTTTGAACCCGGTCGAACCGCCGACTGTGGCCATGCCGGCGACGGGAGTTGACCTCCTCTCTCACACGATCAACATCCCCGGCGCAACGCATGATTCGCAGGCCGGCCCGCCGGTCGAGCCGTTCCTCAACCACTCCGACTCGGAGGTGCGCGAGGAAGCAGGAGTCACAGCAGCCCAGATCACCGGATCCACCCCGGGAGCCCTCAACCACAACTCTTGACGACTGCTGCCAGGTTGGCCCCACAGTCGCTGTCGGTGGCGTCTTCTACCATCACCCTCATGGGAAGCCACTTCCAAACCGTCGTCGACCTGGACGCCACTCAAGCGGAAGCTCCAGCTCTTGCAGCCAGCGCCCTTGACTGGCTTGTCAGGGAAGGGATAGTCCGGGCCGAGCTCACCAATTGCGTTCTCGGGGCGCCGCTGGGCCACCCGCCCGGTCCTCTCTGGGGCAAGGCGGTCAGCCAGGCGGACTGGGAGCCCAGCGACGGACTCAAGATCGAGACAGGACGAACCGTCTTCCATGGTGGCCAGGGTGATGCCATGTTCGCGGTTTGCCCTCACTGCGCCGGCCAAGTGCACCTGTACACGGATGAGTGGGACGTGATCGAGGGCGCGTGGGAGCCCTTCGGGAAGGCCATCGAGACCTGGCAAGGCGCGGGCCGAGCCGCCGTTACCTGCCCACGCTGTCACCGAGCCGGTGACCTGACTGCGTGGACTTGGGACGACGACTACTACGCCTTCGGCTACCTGGGCTTTGAGTTCTGGGACTGGCCCGAGTTCAGTCCCAGCTTCCTCGAACAATTCACACACGCGCTGGGTGGCCATCGCATGACCTTGGTGGGGGGCAAACTCTGAGGGACGGAGCTATGCATGACTGCTTCTGGCCCCAATCGGCCCAGCCTGCGATGAACGATGCTCGCTGGGTCGTTCAGGACCCAGAGCCAGCCCGTCTCAGTTCCCGTCCCGGTTCCCGTCTCATTCAGCCCCGTTCACGGCCGTTCGGGGCGGGACCGCCAGCAGGCTTAGCCAGCCGCGCCGGCCGCCCATGAACCCAGGTGAACACCCCTGCACACAACCCAACAGCCCACCAACGCAGTTGGGAAGCGGGTGGTCCAATGCCCGGCGGTGAGTGAGGGGCGTAGAGCAGGCGCCGACGCACGCGCCATGGTCGAGAATGCCGCCATGGCTATGGACCTGGTGGCGTTCCTCAAGACGCGTCTGGACGAGGAGGCCGACCTGGCCCGACGCTGCGCCGGAGCCGGGTTTTCGGCGAAGTGGACCGCGCTCGGAACGGCAGTCGACTTCGGCCAAGGGGATGTCACCGGATTCGCACGCACCGGAGACCCCGCTCCCCCTCGCCGAACAGCCAGCGGGCACGCGGCACGCGGCACGCGGCACGCGGCAGCGTCGCACCTGATCGCCGGCGCCTGCCGACAACCGTGTGCGCACGGTCACGACGCGGCAAGATTCCACCCCGCGGTCGCCCAGCACGTGGCCCTGCACGACCCTGTCCGCGTACTGCGCGAAGTCGAGGCCAAGCAGCGTGCGCTGAACCGGCACACCCTCAGTCCGGCCGAAGGCGATCCCGAGCGGCCTTGGGACGACAGTGACGACTGCCCGTTCGACGGCGACCTCTGGCCCTGCGACGACCTACTCGATCTTGCCCTCCCCTACCGAGAGCACCCCGACTTTCCCGAGCACTACAAGACGAACTGGGCAACCCGGGAACAGGGCGACCGCACCCACAAGCGCACCGGATGGTGCGGAGAACAGCGGGGAATCCCGGTGAAGATATGCGAGCCCGTCGAAGCCGTACCTCGCCCGTACCTCCAGGTCGGCGTCAAGACCAGCCGCAAGTGATCGCAGCTTCCAAAGCTGAGGGCACCGTCCTGTTCTCGGGCGCCGTCTCTCGCTAACGTTGAGCCGTCGACCTCACGCACTTCAGGAGCTCTCGTGGCCATCGTGAAGTACACCTACGACGCAAAGTTGCACCGCGAGGGCACGGTGGGACGACGGGGCGGCTGTTCGTGGCATGGCCAGAATGGGTGTGGGGATCCGACCAGCAGCTACGAGACGCCGAACGGGATGATGGCCGCGTGCCCTCGCGCCGAGCGCCAGATCGAAGACCTTTACGGGCCGCCGTCAAGTCATGAGCGATAGTGTCGCCAGACTCCGCGAGGTGCAAGGCCACGTGCCGCGGGCGCCAGGTGCAGGGGTCAGCCACGGTCAACAAGGTTGGCTGGCGGGCGCAGTCGGGTTCGTCGGCTTGCCCGCGAAGGCGCAGGTCAAGGGGAAGGTACCGCACTCTCTCCTACATCGGGTGTTGATGGTCTTCATCGGACTGACGCCTCTATCCGAAGCCGATCCGCTGGCCCGGACAGTAGGGTGCACGTTCACAGGGGGGTGTGATGAGGTCATGGGGTCTCTCGCCATCACGTGGACTCTGTGGAGTCACGGCTGGGCCTTGGTCAAGGTGACTGACAATGAAAACGACGCGGATATCCTCCCTTCGTACGTCACTGACGGACCCGAGCAGTTCCTGTACGCGATTGCCAGGCTGGTGCTGGGAGACCGAGAGACGCGCGCCGAACTGGAGGGGGAGCCCCAGGTCTACCGATGGCTCTTCCGTCGGGACGGAGCTGAGGTCGACATCCGCCTCGTCGTGGCCGACGGCGACCAGGCGCCAGAAAGTTCGGGAACCGTTCTGTGGTCAGGTCGCCATACCGTTGCGGCACTGGCCAGGTCAGCCATACGCGCATTCGACCAGGTCTCTCACGAGCTCGGTGACGATGCCTACGCTGCTCAGTGGGGGCGTCCGTTTCCCCGAACCGAACTCGAAGCCCTACGCACCGCGATGCGGGCTCATGTCAGGGGCGCCGCGGTTCCTGACATCACCAGCTGAGATCAACGACTGCGGAGACAAGGAACGTTGAACAGTAGCGAGCTGTCGATGCAGAGCAGATCGACGCGCCCGTGGCGGGCGATCGTCTTGGTGAGCTGATTCTCGTCGGCGGCCTCGCTCGAGTTCGTTGACCAGCTTCCCGGCGAGTGCGTAACGGACGCGGGAGCCGGCCATCGCGGCGGCGGAGCCCAGCCGATCAGCAGGTGGGACTTGCCGGTGCCGGAGTCGCCGATCAAGCAGAGTGGTTCGCCTCTCTTGACCCATTCGCCGGTGGCGAGGTTACGGATCTGGGCGGGGTGACGTTGGGGTAGGCCGTGTAGTCGAAGTCGGAGAGCCATTTCTGGGGTGGGAAGCCGGCTGCGCGGATCCTTCGTTCGGACCGGCGCCGGTCGCGGTCCTCGCATTCGGCCATCAGCAGTTCGGCGAGGCAGCCGAGGTAGGACAGGTGCTCGCGTTCGGCGCCGTCCCCGCCGAGGTGGTCCAGCACGTAGGAGCGGACCTCGTCGCGCACCCCGTCGGCGTCCCAGCGTGTGCGCTTCGCAGGAGCCTCTGCATCGCGCCGGGACGGGCGTGGCCGGCCTCTTCGGCCGGCGGCCAGCCGTTCTTGCGTTCGACGCCGGACAGCAGTCCGAGGGTGAACGCCCGTTCCGTCGCCCGCGGTTCCACTCGGCGAAACCGGCCCGCGATGCGGGCGATGGCCTGGTCGAACATCGTCTGCCGGCGGGCCGCGTCCATGCTGTGGCCCGCGGCCATCGCACGATCTTCAGGAGTCCACACAATCGCTGATGATCACGCGTTGGCCGTTCTCATACTCACCCGGGCCCAGCGCAAAATCGCGAGGGCCGGCTGGATGGGGATGGCGCGCTCCGGCCCGAGGCAGCTGATCCACCTGTCAATCCCTTTGCGCGACCGGGCAGGTCATCCCTAGCGTGCCAGCGCATAGGAACCGTGCGCCAGAGCAGCGCGCCACACGAATGAGGAGCAACCGCCGTGGGAACCATGGTCTCGGTCAGGGGCTGGCTGGAGTGTGACGACGGACAGTTGGCCCAGATCCGTACCGAGCTGATGGTGGACGCCTCGACCACCTGGGCGGAGCTGCCCATCGACGACTACGCGGAGCGCACGGCGGCCACCAAGAAGGCCTGGCAGTCCATGAACGGTCAGCAGGTCGGTGACCCGGCCGAACTGTTCGCCGCCCTGCTCACCCTCTTCGGCCAGGAGCAGCCCCCGGCCCGTTTCATTGCCGGTGCCGACGCGATCGAAGCCGTTACCGTCAAGACCGACGCGCTGCGTGCGCAGGCCGATGCCTCGCGCGAGCTCGGCTCCGACCTCGCCTGCACCAACGTCTGAGGATCAGCCCCGGCAACTCCTCCCGATCAAAGAAGAGAGCCATGGAACACATCACGTCCACCACCACGCTGAAGGCCCCCGCCGAGCGCTTCACAGGCGACGTCTACCTCAACATGATCGAAACGCCCACCGAGCCCGCCCGCCTCACGGCCGGTCTGGTGCGCTTCACGCCGGGCGCCCACACCAACTGGCACTCCCACGCACTCGGCCAGGTTCTGTACATCACCGACGGTATCGGCCTGGTAGGCACCCGCGACGGGAACGTCGTACGTGTGAGCGCGGGCGAGACCGTCAAGTGCCCGGCCGGCGAGGAACACTGGCACGGTGCCACGGACACCACCCTCATGGCACACATCGCCCTGGTGGTCGGCGACGGCAATGGCGATGGCACCACCTGGCTGGAGCCCGTCACCGATGAGCAGTACGCCGCGGCCCTCGCCAGCGTCACGGGCTGAAGGTCTGGAGGAGACGGAGAGGAGGGTGAGTCACCGCGGCACCGGCCGGGGGCGGCGAAGGCTCTGGCGACCTGTCAGCCGCGGTCCAGTGGCAGGGGTGGCAGGAGTCGAACCTGCGGCATCCGGTTTTGGAGACCGGCGCTCTGGCCTCTGAGCTACACCCCTTCGATGCGTGACAGCTTTGCACGGACACCAGGTCCCTCTCCAACGGTTTTCCGTCTCCTCAGAGCAGGTGCGAGATACAGGCGTCCTTGCCCGGGATCACGCCTTGGTTGGTGTGGGGGGGGCGGCCGCAGGTGGTGCAGGTGCCGGTCGAGCACGGCAATATCTCTCGCCGGCACCGCCCGTTTGGCGGCGCTGGGGGCACCCGCGCGCGAGGAATCCATCCATCATGCAGCCCTCCACGCGCACCGCCGCCGGACAAGCCCCCGCCGAGTCCCCTGGTGGCGCCCCACCAGTCGGCGCGAGGCCATTGCGGCCTCCGGTCGACGGTCTCGAGGCCCGCATGGCCGCCGTCAAGAAGGACATGGACGCCCGGCTCGCGCTGGCGGCCGTCGCCTACGAGGTCAACACCGCGCACATCGAGACCACCCCTGTCGATTGGTCCCACATCGCGGCCCCACCACTGATTCCCACAGCACCGCTGACAACCCCGTGCCCGTACACCACACCCATTGCGGCGCTCCTGCACAGCGCCTCCCTGCGGCTGCAGGAAGGAGGCTGGTGCGCGGGAGCACTGATCGATGAGGACGGGAGCCTGTGTTCCCAGGGCGCGATCCGCATGGAGTCCGGCGGCGACCGCCACCTGGAGGCGCAGGCCATGGAGGTGCTGATGGAAGCAATCCGCAGACGGTTCGGCCCGCACGTGGAATCGGTGCCCTCCTTCAATGACGCCTGGGGCAACGGCCGTGAACCGACACGCATGCTGGAGCAGGCCGGCATCCTCGCGGACGCCCGTGGCATCTGAATCCGCGCGCTTGGACCAGATGGATGTGGGTCTTTTCGGGTCGCCTGGCCGTAGCCCACATGAAGGCCGTCACACCGGTGAGGGAAGTGCGGCCGCGCGCGCTGGGAGAAGAGGAACGCCGTGCTGTTGTGGTGGGGGCACGTCCCGGGCAGTCCGTGGGAGCCCGGCCCCTGCCCAGAACGTCCACCCAGCCCGAACCCGAGAGCCAGAGCAACCCAACGGAGTCCTACTCGCCGGCGCCGCCACCGGGCCCGTCCAGGGTGATGTCGTCGGCGTAGTACCTGCCCTGCGCGTACCAGCCGTGCACGTAGATCGTCGCGCTGGTCTGGGAGGCGCCGGTGGTGAAGGAGACGGTCAGTGGGCTGTATCCGGAGGGGGAAGTGGTCCAGGTGGAGGCACCGCCGTTCACGCCCAGGTAGACGTAGGAGCCGCGGACCCAGCCGCTGAGTGAGTAGGTGGTGTGCGGCCGTACCGCGATGGTCTGGTTGCACTGCGCGGTGTCGCTCGAACTCACCGTCCCCTGGAGGGCCTTGGAGCCGGCGTGGACGGGCGAGGTGACGATCGAGCCCGGGTTGCCGGTGCAGCTCCACGGCGAGAGGCTGCCCGACTCGAAGCCGGGGTTGGTCAGGACGTCGGCGGCTCCGACCGCGCCCGGGGCGGCCGACGTCGGGGCCGCCGACGCGCTCGCCGAGGGTGCGGCTGGGGTGGCGTCGGTACGGCTGGGGACCAGGAGGGAGCAGCCGAAGCCGACGACGGCCGCCGCGACGACCGCGATCACCACGGCCGCCCGGCGCTGTCCGGGCCCCAGGCGCGGGCGACCTGCGGGACCCGGTGGGCGGGAGTCGCCGTCGGGTGCGGGGAGTTCCTCCGTCTTGCCGCCGGGGACGGGCGGGAGTTCCTCTGTCTCGCCGCCGGCCTGGGTGTGTGAGAGGGGTGTGGCCACGGTCTCGTGGCTGCGGTAGTCCTTGTCCTGGCGTATCTCGTCGAGCAGTTGGGCCAGCGCGTCGGTGCGGCGCCGGCGCAGCACGCGGATGGGCTCCAGCGCGGGGCGGTCGTCCGGTGAGTCGGGCGCGGGCGGTGTGGGCACGGTGCTCTCCTTCCGTCCCGTGGCAGAGACCTGAGCTGTCGCTCTGGAATTGATACGCAACGCGGGCTCCGGAGGTTCAGCCGACGCCGCGCCTGGGGACAGGACGCGGGACGCCCGTGAGGTCAGGGACAGCCGTACGTCGATCAGGCGTTGACGCGGGCCGGTCCGAAGTCCTCGACCTTCATGCGCGCGGCGTTGGTGCCACGACGGCCGTAACGCATGACCCTCGCTGCTGAGTGTTCCGGTCGTGCCTGGGGGCATACCCGAGTGGCGCACCCACGACTACGTCCGCAACGGCCTGACCACCCAGTTCGCCGCGGTGATGGAGGCGATTCGGGTGCCTGGGCCCGGGCCGCCCCCGCATCAAGCCCTCCCAGTGATCGGCGGCAAGGGCTACAGCTCGAACGTGATCCGCAACTGGCTGCGTCGACGAGGCATCGCCCACTCCATCCCCGAGCAGGCCGATCAAGTCCGCAAACGCCTCAGGCGCGGCAGCCGCGGCGGTCGGCCACCCGTCTTCGACCAGCACTTCTACAAGCGGCGCAACGTGGTGCAACGGTGACAGGTTCCTGATCCCCAGCCGGGCGCAGGCCCGTCGGCTGCTGGAGACCGCGCGTGACGAGCTCGTGCGACTGACGGTGAAGGCGTCGAAGAGTGGTCTGGCCGCGATGGCGGTCCACCGGTTCGGGCGCCGATGATCCGGGCCGGCTGGGAGTGCGAGGTACTCCCAAATCTCCTGCCGCCGTGCAAGCAGGTCACCATCAACGTCCCCCGGCCGCCGGGTTCCGGCGGCGCTCGCCTGTCCTCGTTGCCGAGTCGCTTGATCTTGCGCCGTACCCGCTCCCCCATCCCCTGCCGCTGTCCGGCCTTCGACGCTGCCTGGTGCCGGCAGAGGTCAGCTGCCGATCGCGGTCATCACGTGCTTGATGCGCGTGTAGTCCTCAAAGCCGTACGAGGACAGGTCTTTGCCGTACCCGGACTTCTTGAAGCCGCCGTGTGGCATCTCGGCGACCAGCGGGATGTGGGTGTTGATCCACACGCAGCCGAAGTCCAGGCGGCGGGACATCCGCATGGCACGGGCGTGGTCCTTGGTCCACACGGAGGAGGCCAGCGCGAACTCCACGCCGTTGGCGTAGAAGATCGCCTGCTCCTCGTCGGAGAACTTTTGCACGGTGATGACCGGGCCGAAGACCTCGTTCTGGATGATCTCGTCGTCCTGCCGCAGCCCGGAGACGACGGTCGGGGCGTAGAAGTAGCCGACCTCTCCGACGCGATGGCCGCCGGTCGCTACCGATGCGTGGGCGGGGAGGCGCTCGATGAATCCGCTGACTTGCTTCAGCTGGTTGGCGTTATTGAGCGGGCCGTAGAACACGTCCTCGTCGTCGATCCCGCCGGTCTTGATCTCGGCTGCGGCCTTGGCCAGCGCGGCGACGAACTCGTCGTGGATCGACTCGTGCACCAGGACGCGGGTGGCGGCGGTGCAGTCCTGGCCGGCGTTGAAGAAGCCCGCCGCTGAGATTCCGTTGACGGCCTCGGTGATGTCGGCGTCCTCGAAGACCACGACCGGGGCCTTGCCGCCGAGCTCCAGGTGGACCCGCTTGACGTCCTTGGAGGCGGACTCGGCGACCTGGATGCCGGCGCGGACCGAGCCGGTGATGGAGGCCATCGCCGGGGTCTCGTGCTCGACCATCAGGCGGCCGGTCTCGCGGTCGCCGCAGATCACGTTGAGGACGCCGTTCGGCATTCCCATCCCGCGCAGCACGTCGCCGACGATCTCGGCGAGCAGCACGGTGGAGGCCGGGGTGGTGTCAGAAGGCTTGAGGACGACGGTGTTGCCCGCGGCGATCGCCGGGGCGAACTTCCAGACCGCCGTCATCATCGGGTAGTTCCACGGCGCGACCTGGGCACAGACTCCGACCGGTTCGCGGCGGATGATCGAGGTCATCCCATTCGTGTACTCGCCTGCGGACTTGCCCTCCAGCAGGCGGGCCGAACCGGCGAAAAAGCGGATGTGGTCGACCATCGGGCCGATCTCTTCGCTAGCGGTGATCCTTTTGGGCTTGCCGGTGTCGCGGCACTCGGCGTCGATCAGCTCCTGTGCCCGCGCCTCGACCGCGTCCGCGATCTTCAGCAGAGCCAGCTGGCGCTGGGCCGGGGTGGTGTCTCTCCAGCGTCCGAAGGCGGCTGCGGCGGCGGCCATCGCCCGGTCGACGTCGGCGGCGGCGGACACCGGCGCGGTGGCGTAGGCCTCGCCCGTGGCAGGGTCGATGACCAGGGTGGTCCGTCCGTCGGCCGCGTCGGTGAACGCACCGTCGATGTAGTTGCGCAGCGTGCTGAGCGCGCTCATGGCTCTCCTCCATAGGGTGTGGCGTGGTGGGTCGGAAGGACGGATGGGGCCGGGCGGGATTCCGGCCCGGCGGGCCGTCGACCCGAACGAGGCGACGGGCGCTGCCGGAATGTCGGGGGCGGACGTCAGCGATGCGCGGGGTTCAGGACTCCAGGTGGGTCGGTGCGAACATCCGCAGCAGGGCCGGCAGGACGACCACCGATGGCCCGGGGGCGGCGAGCGCCGCCGCCAGGTCCTCGCTCAGCCGTTCCGGGGTGGTCGCGATGGCGGAGACGCCGAAGGCCTCCGCGAGCCGGACGAAGTCCGGGCGGGTCAGTTCGGTGGCGGTGGCCTCGCCGAAGACGCCCTCCATGTACTCGCGCAGGATGCCGTAGCCGCCGTCGTCAACGATCAGCCAGGTGACCGGCAGCTGGTGCTGGGCTGCGGTGGCCAGTTCGGCAACGGAGTACATCGCGCCACCGTCGCCGGAGACGGCGAGCACGGGACGAGACTGTCCAGCCGCGTCGCCGTTGAGGGCCGCGGCGGCGCCGAGCGCGGCCGGCAGGCCGTACCCGAGGCCGCCTGCGCCCTGGGCGGACTGCATGGCCCCGGAGCGGCGGGCGTCCCAGGCGGACCAGGCCCAATAGCCGAGGATGGTCATGTCGAAGAACACGGGGGCGTCGTCGGGCAGGGCTTCCCGGACGGAGGCCAGCACCTGCTGCTCCAGCTCCAGGCCCTGGCCGTCGATCCGCTCACGGACCCGCTTGAGCAGTTCAGCGGTGGCGGCCTCGGCGCGGCCGTCGGCCTCTCTGGCCGGTACCGCGCCGGACAGCGCGGCCAGGGCGTTCCGGGCGTCGGCGTGGATGCCGAGCGCGGGATGGTTGGACTCCAGCTTGCCGAGGTCGGCCTCGATCTGGATCACCCGCCCGCGCGGGGCGAAGGTGTGGTAGTTGCTGGAGAGTTCGCCGAGCCCGGAGCCGACGACCAGGAGAACGTCGGCGTTCTCCAGGAGGTCGGTGGTGTGCCGGTCCTCGAGCCAGGTCTGAAGCGAGAGCGGGTGCTCCCAGGGGAAGGCGCCCTTGGCTCCGAAGGTGCAGGCGACGGGAGCGCGCAACTGTTCGGCGAGGCGCAGCAGTTCGGTCTCGGCGCCGGAGCGGACCACTCCCCCGCCGGCCAGGATCACCGGGCGTTCGGCGCGGGCGAGCAGCAGCGCCGCCTCGGACACCAGTTCGACGCGCGGGGCCAGCGGGCGGGGCTCGGGGCGCAGGTCGGCGACGGGCGGGATGGTGGTCTCGGCGAGGAGCACGTCCTGCGGGATCTCGACCCAGACCGGGCCGTGCGGGACCGTGAACGCGGACTCCCAGGCGGCCGCGACCGCGGAGGGGATCTGGGAGGCGTGCCGGGCGGTGTGCACGGACTTGACCACGTCGCGGAAGCTGGCCTGCTGGTCGACGAGTTCGTGCAGGTAGCCCTTGCGGCGCCCGCCGAGTCCGGCGCTGGGGATCTGGCTGCTGACTGCGAGGACCGGGACGGAGGCGGCGGCGGCCTCCTGCAGCGCGGCCAGTGAGGTGAGCGCGCCGGGGCCGGTGGAGAGGAGCAGCGGGGCGACGGTACCGGTGGTACGGGCGTACCCGTCGGCCGCGAAACCGGCGTTGTTCTCCACCCGCAGGCCGACGTAGCGCAGCGGGGAGCGGCGCAGCGCGTCGAACAGGCCGAGGGCGTGCTGGCCAGGGATGCCGAAGACGGTCTCGGCGCCGAGTGCGGTGAGCGACTCGACGACCAGGTCGCCGCCGTTGCGTGCCTTGGTCACTGGACGGTCTCCTTGCGGGCGGCGGCAATCTGACGGGTCATGATGGTCGTGAGTTCGCAGGCGGTGTGGGAGGCGGCGACGGAGGTGATCTCGGCGTGGTCGTGCGCGGGGGCGACCTCGACCAGGTCGGCCGAACCCGGGTTGCACGAGGGCAGCCCGCGGACGGTCTCGAGGAGCTCGCGGGAGGTGAGGCCGCCGGCCTCGGGAGTACCCGTGCCGGGTGCGTGCGCCGGGTCCAGGGCGTCGATGTCGATGGAGATGTGGAGCGGGCGGTCGCCGATACGTCGGCGCAGCTGATCGGCGACCTCGTCGACACCGTGGCGCATGACGTCGGCGGAGGTGACGATGCCGAAACCCAGCTTGGCGTCGGAGTCGAGGCCCTGCTTGCCGTACAGCCGGCCGTGCGTTCCGAGGTGGGAGAGCGCGGACGTGTCGAGGATGCCCTCCTCGACGGCGCGGCGGAACGGGGTGCCGTGGGTGTACTCGGCGCCGAAGTAGGTGTCCCACGTGTCGAGATGGGCGTCGAAGTGGAGCAGTGCGACCGGGCCCTGCTTCTTCGCGACGGACCGCAGCAGGGGCAACTCAATGGTGTGGTCGCCGCCGAGCGGCATCAGGCGGGCGCCGGTACCGAGCGGATCGTCGGCCGCGGCCTCGATCGTCTCGACGGCCTCGTCGATGTGGCACGGGTTTGCCGCGATGTCACCGGCGTCCGCGACCTGCGCGAGGGCGAACGGGGAGGTGTCCTGCGCCGGGCTATACGGGCGCAGCAGGCGCGGCCTCACGGATGGCGTTGCCACCGAAGCGGGCGCCGGGGTGGTACGAGACACCCGTGTCGAAAGGCACGCCGCCGACGGCGACATCGGCGGTGCCGACCTCGTCGAGTCGCGGCAGCCGCGCGAATGTCGCGGGACCGGCACAGCGGGGGAACGGCTGGCGTCAACCGGCCCCCGCGGGTGGAAGGTGCTGCTCATGAGGGTCCTCAGACGTTCTCAGTCGATGTGGTCGGGGGCGATCCGGAGCCGGGCGGCCCAGTCGAGCCCGTAGACCGTCGAGGTGGGGAATTGTTCAGAGCGCCGCGGTGGCGGGCTCGGCCTCGACCGAGGTGCGGTCGGACAGGCGGTCGCGCCAGTTCTCCAGGACCCGGGCCTCGGTGGGCCGGGTGACCAGGCTGACCGCCAGGTAGGCGCAGAGACTGACGCCGAGGCCGTAGTAGATCGGCTCGTTGGCCATGGTGCCCTTGATGATCATGAGCGCGATGACAGTGACACCACCGCCGATCATCGAGGCGAGCGCGCCCTGGACGTTTCCGCGCCGCCAGAGCAGGCCACCCAGGATCGGCACCAGCAGGCCGCCGACCAGCAGGTTGTAGGCGACGGTCAAGGCTGCAAGCACGTCGTCCAGCAGGCAGGCCAGGCCGATCGCGACCGCACCCAGGACGATGATCGCCAGCCGGTTGGAACCCACCTCGTCCTGCCCGGCGGCCTCCGACCGGTCCCGGCCGAAGCGGGTCCGCAGCCGGGCCCAGATGTCGTTGTTGGCGACGGTCGCGGAGGCGATCAGTGCGCCGCTGGCGGTGGACATCATCGCTGACAGCGCGGCGGCCAGCACCAGGCCGCGCACGCCGGTGGGCAGTGCGCTCTTGACTATGGTCGCGAAGGCGCTGTCGGCGCCCGGCAGTTGCGGGTAGAGCGCCTTGGTGGCCATGCCGATGACGGCCCCTGCCAGCGCGTAGACCAGGCAGTAGGCGCCGGCCACGGTGCCGCCCCAGGAGGCGACCTTGTCGGTGCGGGCGGTGAACACACGCTGCCAGATGTCCTGGCCGATCAGCATGCCGAAGGTGTAGATGAGCACGAAGGTGAGGATTGACTCACCGCCGATCGAGCCGAACGAGAAGTAGCCGTCGGGCAGCTTGTCGGCCATCGCGCCGAAGCCGCCGGCCTTGACCACGGCGATCGGCAGCAGGAGCAGCAGCACGCCGATCGACTTGACCACGAACTGCACCATGTCGGTCAGGGTGATCGACCACATGCCACCGAGCGCCGAGTAGCCGACCACGATGGTGCCGCCGATCACCACAGCCGCCCAGCGCGGCACGTCGAACAGCACGTCGAAGACGGTGGCGTAGGCGATGGTGGAGGTCACCGCGAGCATCAGCGTGTAGACCCACATGACCACGCCGGAGATGACGCTGGCGGCGTCGCCGTAGCGCAGCGAGAGCATCTCGGCCACGGTGTAGACCCGCAGCCGGGCGATCCTGGCGGAGAAGAAGATGCTGAGTGCCAGCAGGCCGAGGCCGATCGCGAAGACCATCCAGGCGCCGGAAAGGCCGTAGGTGTAGCCGAGGCGGACGCCGCCGATCGTGGAGGCGCCGCCGAGGACCACGGCCGCCATGGTGCCGGTGTACATCAGCGGGCCGAGGCGACGGCCGGCGACCAGGAAGTCACTCTTGGACCGGGCGCGTCTCTTGCCCCACCAGCCGACGCCGATGATGCCCAACAGGTAGGCGATGATCACGACATAGTCGACGGCCATGCGGTTCTCCGAATCCGTTGCGCCCCGTCGGTCGGGGACAGTGCTGTGGGGTGTCGCCGACGCGCGGTGGCTCGACAGCGGGTGGGGCCGGGTCCGTGGCGGACCGGGCCCGTACCAGGGTGGGAGGGCGGCGAAGACCTGGTGCGGTCCGCCGGGGCGGGAGCGGCGTGTACCGGCTCTCGGTACGAACCTAGGCCGGGCAGCCAGGCGGGTGGAAGTGTGCGTTCTGCCCATTGGTCAGTGCTGCAGTGGATTCGGTGCACACTGGGTCTGGGGCCGCGGGCACACTCGGACGGGGCACGCGACCAGCCCCTTCCCGAGCGATGAGGCAGAGCAATGTCGGATGCCCAGCAGGACGCGAGCGGTCCTTCCTCTCCGGCGGTACCGCCGTTGCCGCCCGGGCAGATTCCGCAGATCACCGTGCCGTTGAGCGCTGTGCTCGCACACGCCGAACTGGGGCTGCGCCGCGTGGCCGGGCCGGCCGAGGACCGGCCGGTTGCCATGGTGCACACCACCGAGTGGGAGGACCCGAGCGAGTACCTGCTCGGTGGCGAGCTGCTTCTCACCGCAGGCCGGCACCTGGGCACCGATGCATGGGATGCCGACGCCTACGTGCGGCGGCTGGTCGCTGCAGACGTAGCGGCACTCGGTTTCGGGGTGGCTCCGGTGCACGACGAGGTGCCCGCCACGCTCGTCGAGGCGTGCGACCGACACGGTCTGCGTCTGCTGAGGGTGCCGCCGCAGACGCCGTTCGTGGCCGTCGGACGCGTGGTGCACCTGGCCATGGCCGAGGTGCGCAGCCGGGACCTGCGGCGCATGTCCCAGGCTCAGGCCTCCTTGGCCTCTGCCGCGGCTCGGCCCGATGCGGTGGAGGCGGTGCTGCGGCAGCTGGCGTCCCACCTCGGTGCGTGGGTGGTGCTCTTGGACGGTGAGGGCGAGGAGCTCTTCGGTGCAGGTATGCGCCCCGCCGAGCCGGCGCCGCAGCGGCTGCGCGATCTCGCGTTCCGGTTGAGCGCACGACGGCGTCCGACGGCGGAGAACCCCCAGACGGTCCGCACTCCCGGGTCGGACACCGAGCACCACGGCGGAAGGCAGTTGCTCGCCCACACGCTGCCGGGCAGCGACACCAGCCCACTGGTGCTCGGCCTGGCCGCCCCGGCGCAGCTCTCCGCCGGCGACCGGTCGGTGACCGGTTTGGGTGTGGTGCTGCTGTCGCTGCTGACCGGCCCGCGACACGCGCTGGGCGGAGACACACGCAGCGCGGCGGCGCTGGTCCGGCTCCTGTTCGGCGCCGACGCGGCGGAGGTTGCCGCGCTGCTGCACCCTGCTGCGGGCACCCCCGACGGGTCGGCGCAGCGCTGGGTCGTGATCCACGGCCGCCGGGCCGCAGGGACCGCCCGCCGCTCGCAGCCGTCCTCGGACCCGGTCCATGTCGCGGCGCTGGGCACTGCGCTGGGCACCCCGTATCTGGAAGTCGACGGCGACGCCCTGCGTGCTGCGGTTCCGCTGGTCAAGGGCGGGCTCGGGGACGAGGCGACAGGCACACCCGCGGCCTGGGACGCGGCTGCCCGGCTCGGCTGGACGCTGGGCATCAGCTCACCGGCGACGGCCGCGGAGCTCCCGCTGGCCGCGGCCCGCGCCGAACGCGCCCTGCGCCAAGCGCTGGGCACACGGAGCAGGGTGGTACGCGATCGCGGCGGCGAGTTGAGCCTGCACACCCTGGTCGCGCCGGACGGTGCGCGCGCGCTGGCCCAAGCCCGGTTCGCTCCGCTGGCGGACGCCGGGGCACCGGGCGCGGAAGCGCTGCGAGAGACCCTGCAGACGTGGCTGTCGCTGAACTCCAGCTTCGACCGGACAGCGGCCGCGCTCGACCTGCACCGCAACACGGTGCGCCAGCGCATCACGCGCCTTGGTGTGCTGCTGGACGCCGATCTCCAGGACGCAGACGTGCGCATGGAGTTGTGGTTCGCTCTGCGCTGGCTGCCGGGCGGGGACGAGGCGGGTGGGCGGCCGACCGCAGCCACGTGACGGCACCGACCCGGCCGGGCATGCCGCGCCGGTAGTTCGCATGGTGGGCCGGCACCGCGAGTGTGTCTGCTGAGAAACAATCGTTGACGCATAGACAACTCGACCCTATGGTTGCGGCACCCGGCAGCGATCACGCAGTCCGAACGGACCGGTGATCCCTCAGGATCCAAGGGTCCGCGGCGCAGACGGGGCGAACCCGCAGAGCGCCCCGGCGGCCGACCACGGCCGCGCGAGGAGCGGCTGCACTCTGGACACCATCTCGTGGCGTGGATTCCCCTTTGCCGGCAGCGGCCGTCATCGTCCGATCCCGCATGCGCGAAAAGCCAAGAGAGGCCATGCCAAGATGAACGAGCAGACGACGACACCCCTCAACCGGCGGTCCTTCCTGCGGGCGGGGGCCGTCACCGCGCTCAGCGTCCCGTTCGCGGGCAGTCTCCTCACCGCCTGCAGCACCAAGTCCTCCAGCACGGCCGCGGCGAACACGACGGTGACCGTCACGTCGTACGGCGGTTCCTACAACGACCAGTTGACGAAGACGATCCTGACGCCGTTTCAGAAGAAGACGGGCATCCGGCCGACGCTGCTCGCCAATACCAGCCTGGCCGCGCTCAAGTCGCAGGTGCAGTCCGGTGACGTCCAGTGGGACCTGGTGGAACTCACCGCCCCCGAGTACGTCCAGGCCGTCGGCGAGGGGCTGCTGGAGAAGTTCGACTACGGCATCATCAGCGACAAGGGCCTGCCGGCCTACGCGAAGGCCGACTACGGCATCAAGTACCTGAGCTTCCTGTTCGTGATGGCCTGGGACCAGACGCACATCCCAGACGCCTCGGCGCCCACCAGTTGGGCACAGTTCTTCGACCAGGGACGGTACCGCACCAAGCGATCCGTGTACGGGCAGCTGTCGGACAGCTCGGTCCTGGAAGCGGCGCGCCTGGCGGAGGGCGTCCCATTCGACAAGATCTACCCGCTCGACGTGGACGCTGCCTTGCGCTACCTTGCGCAGCACCCGGGCCGCGACCGGCTCATTTACCACACCGCGAACCAAGAGCCGATCCAGCAGCTGACCTCGGGAGAGGTCGCGCTGTCGACGAGTTTCAACAACCGTATCAACGCCGCTCGCAAGGACGGCGCCAGGCTCAACTTCTCTTCCAGGAACGGGGTCTTGGCCGGCGACTACTTCGTGGTCCCCAAGGGCGCCCGCAACAAGGAGGCGGCGTTCCGGCTGATGGACTTCATGAGCAACGACGCGGACGCCGGCGCCGACTTCGACACGACGACCAACCTCACGCTGGCGAACACCGCCGCGCTCGCGAAGCTGCCCGCCGACGTCGCGGACGCCCTTCCCACCAGTCCGAAGCTGGCGGACAGCATCCTGGTCCGCGACGACCGCTGGTGGGCCGAGAACCTCAAGGCGACGGAGCAGGCATTCAAGCTGTGGCAGGCGGGTAGCTGACGATGCCCCTCGCCACATCGGCTCCCCCGCGGGCACCAAGCGCCGCGGCCCGCAGCCCCCTCCGCCGCCTCCGCGCAGGATGGCTTCTCCTCCTCGCGCCGATCGCCGTGTTCGACGCGCTCCTCTTCCTCACCCCGCTGGGCCGGCTCGTCACCTCCAGCATGCGCGACCAGGCCTACCAGCGGGTCCTGCGGGACCCGTTGGTCATCCGGTCACTGGTGAACACCCTCGAAATCAGCGCGCTGTCCACGCTGGCGACCATCGTCCTCGGCTATCTGCTGGCCATGGTGATCTGGCGTCGAGGCCCGCTCGCACGCGTCGTGCTGTTCGCGCTGGTCCTCCTGCCCTTTTGGACCGGCGTCCTCGTGAAGAACTTCGCGTGGGCGGTCCTCCTGCAGGACAACGGACTGGTGAACAGCGCCCTGCAGGCACTGGGCCTCACCGACCACTCGCTGGCGCTCTTGCACAACCGGTTCGCCGTCGTGGTCGGCATGGTGCACTACCTGCTCCCCTATGCCGTGTTCCCGATCTTCGCGGCACTGGCCGCGATCGACAACCGGCTGGAGCTGGCGGCGCGTTCCCTGGGCGCGAGCGAGTCCTCGATCTTCCGCCGGGTCATCCTGCCCCTCACCATGCCGGGCGTGTCCGCGGCAGGGCTTCTGGTGTTCATCATCAGCACCGGCTTCTTCATCACACCGGTCGTCCTCGGCGGCCCCGGGGACATGATGATCGCCAACGAAATCGACTTCTACGCGCGGCAGTTGACCGACTTCGCCGGCGCGTCGGCACTCGCGCTCGTACTGACCGCCATAGTGAGCGTCCTTGTGGCCGCGTACCAGCGGATCCTTCGCGCAGGAGGCGCACATGACGTCGGCTAGACCTCGGTTCTCGCCAGCCCTGCTGGCCGCTGTGCCCATCTTCGTCTTCCTCGTCGTGCCCACGGTGATCGTGGTACCGATGGCGTTCAACCAGAGCCGGTACATCACGTTCCCGCCTGACCATCTCTCTCTCGACGCGGTCAACGGATTCCTCGGGGATCAGGCCTGGACCAGCGCCGTGGCCGCAAGCATGCAGGCTGCCGGGATCGCGGTGGCACTCGCCGTGTTGTTGGGCGGCACCGCCGCCGTGGCCCTGCACGGACGCACCTTTCCCGGGCGGGCTGCTGTCACCGGGGTGATCCTCGCCCCCATGATTGTCCCGGCCATCGTCCTGGCTCTGGCGTTCTATCAGTTCTTCACCTCCGCCGGCCTGGTCGGCACCATCCTTCCCATCGGCCTGGCCCACGCGGTCATCGCCACGCCCTACGCCTTCCTCACCGTCCGCGCCAGCCTGTCCGGACTCAACCCGGCCCTGGTCCGCTCGGCTCGGAGCCTCGGAGCGGGATGGCTGTCGGTGGCGCGCTTCGTCCACCTGCCCGTCATTCGGCCCGGACTCATCGCAGGAGCGCTCTTCGCCTTCTCCGTCTCCATCGACGAGACGGTGATCGCCCTGTTCCTGCAGTCGCCGGCCGCCACGACACTCCCCGTCAAGATGTTCACCGACATCCAGTACAACCTGACACCGAAGATCGCGGTCTCCTCGGCCATGCTGGTCACCGTCGCCACGCTCGGGCTGCTGGTGCAGGTCTGCTTCACGATCCGCCGCCGTTCCACCACCCAGATGCTGCCGCTGACCACCACGGCCGCCGAACCGAAAGGGTGAGCCCATGGCCACGTCAGCTGCACTTCAAGCAGCCACCCCCACCGCCAGTGCCGCGGAAGAGGGCTCCATCGAACTGCGCCGCGTCCGCAGGACCTACGGTGATGTCACGGCCGTCGACGATCTCGACCTGACCGTGCGCCCCGGCGAGTTCGTCACCCTCTTGGGACCGAGCGGCTCGGGCAAGACGACGACCATGATGATGGTCGCCGGCTTCGAGGAACTCACTTCCGGCATGGTCCTGATCAACGGCCGGCCGGTCGACACGCTGCCGCCCAAGGACCGCGACTTGGGCATCGTGTTCCAGAGCTACGCGCTCTTCCCGCACATGAGTGCCCGGGAGAACGTCGAGTTCCCGCTGCGGATGCGTCGGGTCCGGCCGACCGAGCGACGCCGCCGGGCCGAGGAAGCACTCGACCGCGTCGGCCTGGCGAAGCTCGGCGACCGCCGCCCCCGCGAGCTCTCCGGCGGGCAGCAGCAGCGCGTCGCCCTGGCCCGCGCCCTGGTCTTCAATCCGTCGGCGCTCCTGCTCGACGAGCCAATGGCCGCGCTGGACAAACGGCTCCGTGAGCAGATGCAGGAGGAGATCAAAACCATCCAGCGTTCCCTCGGGATCTCCGTCCTGTTCGTCACCCACGATCAAGACGAAGCCATGTCCATGTCGGACAGAATCGTGGTCATGCGAGACGGCAGGATCGTGCAGCAGGGCCCGCCCGAGGACGTGTACGCACACCCCGTGAACGACTGGGTGGCCAACTTCCTCGGCGACACCAATCTCCTGCCCTGCACCGTACTGGAACGATCCGGCGACACCGCCGTCGTCGACCTCGGCGCCCTCGGCACGGGCCGGGTACGCGACCGCGGAGCCCACGGCGAACGGTACGCCGTGTCCATCCGCCCCGAACACCTGGCGTTCCTTCCCGAAAACCGGACGGAGAACAGCGCTACGGGCCGCCTCACTTCCTCCACCAACCTCGGCGCGACCATCCGCCACCGCGTGCACGCTGGAGGACAGGACCTCCTCCTGCGGGAACTCTGCGCAAGCCAACGCGCCCCCCGCGCGACCGGTGACGACGTGTGCATCGGCTGGAACCAAGAGGAAGCCCAACTGCTCGTCCTCGATTCCTGACCGTCCAGGATTCCCACCCCCCAGTCGTACCGACGCCCAACCGACCGGCGGCAGGGCCCCGACCCGCTCGAAGGCGGAGTCGGGGCCCTGCCTACGGCCTCCGCCGGCCCCGACATCACCCGAACACCCCGGCCACCGAGCCGCTAGTCTTGAACACGCCACGGCGTGAGCGCTGAATCGCAGGCGGAGGGGACATCTTGAGAGCACTGCCCATCTCCCCCCGGCACGCCAAGCTGCAGATCGGCGCACGGCTCCGCGCGGCCCGCCAGGCCTCCAGGCTCACCATCGAACAGGTCGCCGACAGCACCGGGCTCACCAAGGGCTTCATCAGCCGCGTGGAGCGCGACGAGACCTCCCCCAGCGTCGCCACCCTCGTCACCCTGTGCGATGTCCTCTCGCTCCAGATCGGCAAGCTGTTCGACTCCGCCGACATCGAACTGGTCCGCCACACCGACGCACCTCTGATCAACCTCGGCGGAACCGGCGTCGAAGAGCGCCTCATGACCCCACGCGGACAGTCCCGGCTACAGATGATCCACTCGATCGTCGAACCCGGAGGCAACGGCGGAAGCAAGCTTTACACCATCAACTGCGAACTCGAGACGGCCTACGTGCTCACCGGCACGATCGACCTGCACTTCAGCGAAACCAGCACACGGCTCGAAGCCGGCGATGCACTGACCTTCACCGGAGGCGAACCGCACAACTGGAGCAATCCCGACGACTCCCACGGTGCCGAGATCATCTGGATCCTCGCCCCCGCCCCATGGAGCGGGACCTCATAGCCGCCCCGCCGGACGTCATCGTCCGCCGAGCGGCCGCCGGCATGCTGCCCCACGTGCACGACCGCTTCCCCATGATCACCCCGAAACGAGGTCACGCCACCCAGCCGACCAGCCACTTCAAGATGGCGGAGCTTCACTGACGGGTCACCTCGGCAGCCCAGCGCCAGGCACTCGCGCGGCTGCCCTGCGCGTCCTGAGTTCCGTTCGCGTATTTGAGATCTCCGGTGTGCTGCTCGCACCGGGCCTGGTGCATCTGACGTTCGAGACCATGCGCGGCGAGCGCAGGACGAGGCATGGCTCGATCTGGCGCAAGAGGAACGAAGCCACCGGCTGGCGGATGTACTACCACCAGGCCACGCGCGTGCCACCCGGCGTCGACCCGTGGGCTTGGCGCCCATCGTGCAGCCATGCTCGCGCGCCGCCAGGACTCGCTTGCGCTGAAGGCGGGGGTCACGGAGGCTCAGTCCATTTCCCGTTCCCCGCCGGCTCACCCGGGTTCCGACGGTTGAAGCCGACGCAGCTCATGACCTTCAGGCGCGGTGCCCGCTTCAGCTTCGGATCATCGACATCAGCAGCCGGTGGGTTTCGGCGTCGGCCGCCGCCACAAGTCCGTGGCCTGTCTGCCCGATCGGGGCACCGTCGATCCCGGTGACGACGCAGTCGGCGGCCTGGCACAAGGCGATGCCGGCGGCGAAATGCACGCTCCCGGACAGCTCGCCTCCGTCCGTCACGTACGCGGCGCGCCGACCGGCGGCTACCCAGGCCAACGCCAGAGTCGTGGACACGACCCGGGGCCGGAAACGTTCCACGAAGTCGGGCTGAGCCAGCAGGTCCACAGCCCGGAAGTTGGGCGCGCTGGTGAACGGGGGGTCGAGATTGACGTCGACTAGTCGGCTGGCGGACGTGGGCGCCATCGGGGCATCGACGCCGTCGCGCCGCACCCAGGCCTTCTCACCGTCGGTGAAGAAGACCTCGCCGCTGAACGGGTCGGCCACTGCCGCGGCGCCGCCGCGAAGCGCCACGTTGACCGCCACCAGCATGTTGCCGACCGCGTAGTTCAGCGTGCCGCAGAGGGGATCCACCAACCATTGGCGCGCGGCCTCCGCGACACCTTGCTGTCCACTCTCTTCGCCGAGCACGGCGTCGTCGGGCCGCGCGGCACGAAGGACATTGAGGATCGTCTCCTCGGCCTCTACATCCGCGGCGGTGGCGAAGTCTCCGCCACCTTTGTCGATGCGCGTGAGCCGCCTGCCGTACATGGCGCGCACCACGTCCGCGCCCGCACGTGCCGCAGTTGTCGCTACCTCGACATCGTCAAGGCTCGCATACGAGTTGATCACGTCACGCAGGATATCGGCGGAATCAGCGGGCCGGTCCGCGGCTGCTTCAAGAGCCGGAAGCCCGGTTGCCGGACCCACGCCCTGAGGAATTCCGCTGAGCCGCAGGCCGCATCCGACAGATCTGTCGTCGTCGCGACGATGCCCGGAAGGCCGGCCACGATCGGCACTTGATCCTCACGAAGTTCGGCGTTGGCGACGCCGCCGATCACGTCGGGCCAATGGGGACTTCCGACCCCACTCGATTGCTCGCCGCCCCCCTCCCCCACCTCCGGGCCGCGAACCGTCGCTCGAGCGCGTCGGGGGCGCCCTGCGGACCGGCAAAGGCTCCGGTGCGCCGGGCGGGACCTTTGTGGGTGCCGGGAGCGATTGTCAGTGGCCGACGCTAGCGTTCAGCGCATAGTCGCACTCGGCCCGGGACGGACTGACCTGGCTGAACTGTGCTCTCAATCTTGTGTTCTTGACGCGGAAGGCTGTGCCTCGTGGGTTGGCTGTCAGCGGGTGACGGGTATGAAGTCGCCCTTGTGGAGGGGCGGGTGGCGGCGCGTGCCACCGCGGGCCGGTCGGCGGGACGGCAGTTGAAGTCGCTCCCGCGCGCGCTCAAGAACCACCCGGAGGTGGACCGGCTGCGGCGGTTCGCCGAGTGGCTGGACCGGCATGCCACGGCGTGTGTCGCGCAGGTCGACGCGTGGATGGTGTCGTCGCTGCCCGTACCCACCGGGCTGCTGGCCCGGGTGTGGCCCGACGAGGCCTGGCAGTCCGCGCTGCGGGATCTGGCCGTGGTCGGCGACGACCCGGACGAGGTGGGCTTCCTGCGCGGGGCCACCGAAGCCGGCGAGCTGCGACTGGTGAACCTGGACGGCGAGACCGTCCGGATGGCCCCGCGCACGGTCACGCTGCCGCACCCGGTGCTGCTGCCGGACCTCGACGACCTGCGGGAGTTCGCCGCTGAACTGGGCATGGTCCAGCGCGTCGAGCAGATCCACCGGGCGATGTGGCGGCGGCCCGAGGACCTCGACGCCAAGTCCACCGAGGTGCGGGACTTCACCGGGGGCTCGTTCCGCTCGCGCTTCGCCCTCGCCGCACGCGCCAGTTCGCTCGGCTACCGCGTGTCCGGTGGTTACGCGACCGCCCGGGTGCGGGACGGCGGACGCACCGTGGAGGCCTCGGTGTGGATCGGGGAGCCGTACTCGGAGGACGGGGTCGAGACCGGCGCTCTCACCTGGCAGGACCAGGACGGCCGCGCCCTGCCGCTGCGCGAGGTCGGACCGGTCGCCTGGTCGGAGGGGATGCGGATGGCCGCGGCGCTCTACGCCGGCCGTGTCATCGAGGAGGGCAAGAACGCATGAGCGGGGGGACGCAGGTGTCGTACGAGGAACTGCTGACGGCGGGCGCGGTGCTGCCGCCCGACACGGAAGACGCCGGGGAGCGGGGGGTGCCGCTGACCGCGCGGACGTACCGTCACCCGGGCCTGGACGACCGGGTGGTGGTGCGTCTGGTCGCCGGCGAACTGGGGGCGGCGGAGGATCTGGCCGCCGGATTCCTCGGCCTGGAGCAGGACGCCGAGCCCGCCGTGGTCGGATTCGGGCTGCGCCAGTCGCTGGGCTTTCCGGAGTGGGTGCTGGTGCACCACCCTAAGGACGGTCACCACGCGCTGGGCGTCGTACCGGATCTGGAGCGGGCCGCCCGGCAGGCCAAGTCCCGTCCGAAGACCGCGATGGACGCCTTCGTGGAACTCGGCGAGCGGCTCGCGGCCTCGGTGCCGCACTTCCTGCCGACGTTCTACGAGCAGGCCGGGCGGGTGTTCCTCGCGGAGGAGAACGCCACGTACGCGGCCCAGTTGTTCACCCGCGCGCGCAAGGCCGAGGCGGAGCACGGGCTGACGGTCCAGGAGGAGCGGCTGGACGCCGTGTTCCTGGAGTTCGCGCTGGCCGGGGCGCTCCCGGTGAAGGTGCTGTCGGCCTACGCCAGGGAGCTGGCGGCGCGCGTGCCGGCCGAGGAGGCGCTGCGGCGTTTCACCCGTCTGTGTCTGCGCCGTACGGCGGGCGGGCTGCCGCCGTCGGCGCAGATGGCGAACGACCTGCGCAAGCTGGCCCGAGCCGCCGGCCGGGACGCGGACCTCGCCGAACAGGAGTACCTGTCCGAACTCCTCGCTCTGCCGGCCACCCTGCGCGCGGCGGCCGGCTGGTGGAAGGGACACCGTACGGCGCTGGTGGCGCTGGCCGCACGCGAACCGCGCGTGCGGGGCACCCTGCTCGATCTGATCCCTGTCAGTCATGAGGCCGAGATGCCGGCCTTGTGGCTGGGGCTGTTGGAGGCCTCCGGTGCCACGGCGGGACTGTGGGACGCCACCCTGCCCGAGGAGCAGCGGCCGCACGACGGTGCGGCGGGCTGGCTGGAGCGGTTCCTGACCTACCGGGAGCGGGCCCGGTCGTGGCGTGACTCCAGCCGCATGACTGAGCTGTATCCGCTGGTGGAGCGGACGGCGGACCGGCTGCGGACCGAACTCGCAAGTTCCGGCCGCGCGTTGAAGGTCCTCCACGACATGGACCTGATCGACCTGCTGCTGTCCCTGGACGTTCCGGTGGCCGCTCCGAAGAAGGACGAGCCGCTGCTGCTGACGCAGTGGGCCCTGGGCGAGGGCCACCGTGACCTGGTGTCGCTGGCCGCCGACACCCGCTTCCACGAGGCCTTCCGGCGGGGCGCGGACCGGTTCGGCAACGACGACCACACGCTGCGGGCCATCAGGCTCCTGGCGTCGTCGCCGGGCGGCAGCCCGCTGCTCGCGGACTGGGTGCGCGCCGTCGTACGGCGGTTCACCGCGGTCGGCCTGCCCGAGCTGCCCGATGCGCTGGCCCGTCTGAAGTGGTTGCCCGCCGAGGCGCTGGCGCTGGCCGAGGACGAGGTGCGCGCGGCCGCCGGAACCGACCTCGCGCCGGTCCTCGCGCGCACGCTGCGGGCCGGGCTCTTCGACGAACTCGGCTGGCCCGCCTGGGAGGACGCGGTCGCCGCCCTCGTCCCCAAGGCCGACATCGAGGACGTGATCGTCGCCGACGCCTGGCCGAACCTGATCGTCGCCGGCGCCGCACAGGCCCGGGTGATCGGCGCCGAGGGCACGCTCCTCACCCACGACCTGCGGATCCCGGCGAACAGCAGCTGGGGCGATCCCGGCTTCCACCATGTCGACGAAGAGCTCCTCGTCTACTGGAACGACCGCACCGATGGCCTGCGCGGCTACTGGCACACCCGTGCCGGCCTCCCCCAATCCCTGGAAGGCGCCCGGCACACCCGGGGCACCCAGATGGACTGGTACCGGGGCGACATGCCGATCACGCTGGCCCTGCCGGGCGGCGGCCGTACCACCGGCGGCGGTGTCCTGCATGCTGGGGACACCACTCTGCCCCCGGAGCGGCACGTGCTCTGCGACGGCGTCTCGTACTGGGTGTGGAGCGCGGAGGGCGAGGACCACAAGGAGCACGGCTGGTACGAGTACGACCCGGTGACGGGTGAGCGGGGTCGTATGAGCAGGCCCGCCTTCCTCGCGGACGCACTGGGCGACGCCCCCGAGGGCAGCACTTTCGACGGCGGCCGGCTGCACCCCTCGCCGACCTCCGGTGCCGCGCCGGCCTCCGCTCCCGTGGACGGGCTGGTCGGTCTGCGCGTGGTGCAGTTGCCCGATGGCTCCGTGCGCGCCCAGGATCTTTCCGGACACACCGTCACCGTGCCCGCGAACATCGGCCGTCCCGGCACGCTCGTGGTCTTCCCCGGCGCCGAGGAGGCGCGGGCCGTCGTCCGCTACAACTGGCAGCTCGCCATCGTGGACACGGACGGCGTCACGACCTCGGTGGCCAAGACCGACCGTGCTCCCGGTGTCTTCGGCGAGGGCTCGCTGCTGCTGCCGCCGTTGCAGTACTGGGAGTGCATGACGGCCCGCGACCGGCGGGGATCCGAAGCGCTGCGGACGATCGATCGCGACACGGCGGCGGCTCTGTTGGCAGCCGCGGCCCACGAGAACGAGGAGGCGCTGCCCGACACGATCCGTTCCCTCCTCCCGGTCACCCACACCGCGCTGGTCGCGGGCATCGCCGGGGTCGTGCGCCACGCGGCCGGTCAGCAGGCCGTCCTGGACGCGGCGGCCGCCAGGCTCACCCAGGCGCTCGACGGCGGCCTGCGGGACGAAGGCCCGGCCGGGCCACCGGACGCCGTGCTCCTCGACGCGGTCAACGGTCTCTGCGGATCCACCCGCTCCTGGTGGAACCGTGACCATGAGGCCGACACCGTGTTCCGTGTCCTGCGCGAGATGAAGCGGGCGGCCCAACTCTCCGATGCAGCCGTGGTGGAGGGACCGGCCGCGCGTCTCCATCTCGACGGAAGCCGGCTTCCCGTCGGACAACCTGGCCTGGAGACGCTGCTCGACCGCGTCACCGCCCTGGCCTTCCGGGCAGCCGCCCGCACCACGCCCGACGATCACCGGGAGGCGCTGCACGCGCTGCTCGCCGAGTTCGACGCCCTGGGTCTGGTGCCGGCTGCCGAGCCCGCGCACTGGCGCAAGGTGGAACTGCACCTGGAGGCCGGCCCGTTGCGCACCGCGTCCGGCGCATGGCGTGAGGGCGCGTGGAACGGGCTGCTGCCCCTGGGCGGCGGTTCCTTCATCGCCTTCGTGGGACGCACCTCGCAGGGTGACGACGGCTGCGTGTTCACCGGATACTTCCATGATCCCGTCGGGCGCTTCGCGACCCCGGAGCCCTACACGCTCCGGGCGTCGGCCGGGCTGGGCGAGGGCGAGGACGCGGGCCGCCTCGGCGCTCTCCTCACGGAACTGGCCGCGCGCGGACCGGCGCCGTGGTTCCCGCAGGCCGCCGAAGAGTTCGCGCGGCTGACGGGCGTCACCGAGACGATGGCCCGGCTGATCGTGGCCGGTCTGCCGCAAGTCGACGTCTACGAACGGACGTTCCTCACCACACAGGCACGCGACGCCATCGGGGTGAAGGCCGCTCCGGTGGCGGTCGCCAAGGATGAGCTTCGATATGTCGATCCCGCGATCCGTTCCGCGGTCGTGGCCGCGCTGCTGCCCGCCGAGCCCGCCCGGCTGTGGACCGAGGGACCGGATTGGGCCGCCGCGGCCGAGGTCTGGAACAGCAGGATGGGCCGACGGGAGGCCGTACCCGAGGAGTTGCTGAGCGAGGCGGTACGCGCGTTCAAGCACGGGCAGTGGAATGTCCGCGAGGCGCTGCCCGCGCTGCTGAACCCGGCAGGTGAGCCCCGGCTCACCCGCGACCTGGAGTGGGCGGTCGACGGCGACCGGGTCAAGCCCGTCGACAAGGAGTCGGTCGGATTCAACGGAGCGACGCTGGTCGGCGCCGTCGGCCTCGCCGCCTGGCTCGCCCACCGTCTGCCCGCCGGCGATCCGATCCGCGCCACGCTGCCGGGTGCGCTCGGCGCCGTACGTGACCGGCTGGCCCACCCCGGGCTGATGCTCGACCTCGGGCAGTACGTCAGCCTCTCCGGTTTCCGGAAGACCGCGGGCGCACCGACCGAGGTCGGCAAGGGCTTCGAGCGGTACGGTGCCGTCGTCCTCGCCACCCATGACGACCAGCCGTCCCCCGCGCTCCGGGTCGCCCTGCTCGACGAGGCGGGCCAGGACCCGTACCTGCCCGCACTGCGCGTCGACGGCCAACGCCCCTACCAGGTCGAGGTGGCACTGCGCCTGGCCCGCTCCGCCCGCTTCGCGGCCCTCCTCGCCGACCCGGGCGACCCGCAGGCGGGCGAGCGGGGCAAGGACGGCACCTGGTGGCCGCAGGACCCGGGCCGCTCGGTGCCGGATCTGGTGACCGAGGCCGCCAAGGAGTACGGCGTCAGCGAGGACGCCGCGACGCTGTATCTGATGCTGCTCGCCATGCCCGACCCGACCGACCGGATGACGGCCCGGTGGACGGGGTGGAAGCCGGCCCGCCTCAAGGCGGCCCGAGCCGAACTGGCCGCCACCGACCTGGTGGTGGAGGCCACCCGCACCAGGGCCGGACGTTCGCTCTTCCTGCCCGGCGGCTGCGTGGACCCGAAGGCTCCGCGCCTTCCGCTGGAGCGGTGGAAAGAGCCGCTGTTCGACGGCCTGCTCAGCGGCGAGGCGGCTCTGCTGGCCGCCATCGTGCCGACCGAACCGGCAGCGGACCTGTACCGCAGGGTCTGGCAGCTGGTCCAGGACGGCGGCGGCCCCCGCTTCGAGGAGCTCAAGGTGCGGCGGGGTCGCCGCCGCTGACGTACCTCCGGGGCGCAGTCACTGACCTACCTCCCGGGCGCCGGCCCCGACCGGCCGGCGCCCACGGCACCCCCTGCCACGACGACAGACCGACCCACCGAACAAGGACGAACCCATGCCCCCGACCGACACGGCGACGGCCCTTCCGGCCCGGCAGACCCTGCCCGCCGAAGAGCGCCACGCCACCGAACTCGCCTTCCTCGCCGCCCACGACACAGGCCCCCGCCCGCCCGGCTGGTGGCTGACACCCCGATCCGTGATCACCTTCGTCTGCGGCAGCGGCGGCGAGGCCCTCAAGCTCCCCCAGCGGCACGCGACACTGCCGGACCGTCTGGTGATCGCCCCCAAGTTCGTCGGCGAACGCGCCCTGGTGGAACGGTGCGTGGTCACCCTCGCCGGAGAACGCGGGCTCCTGCTCGTCGGTGAACCGGGCACAGCCAAGTCGATGCTCTCCGAGCTGCTGTCCGCCGCCGTGTGCGGCACCAGCGCGCTGACCGTGCAGGGCACCGCGGGCACCACCGAGGACGCCATGCGCTACGGGTGGAACTACGCCCTGCTTCTGGCCCAGGGCCCCACGCCGAAGGCGCTGGTCGACTCCCCCGTGCTGGCCGCCATGCGCGCCGGCCGGGTGGCCCGCGTAGAGGAGATCACCCGCTGTCTGCCCGAGGTTCAGGACGCCCTGGTGTCGATCCTGTCCGACCGGCGGATGAGTGTGCCCGAACTGGTCGGCACGGACGATGCCCAGGTCGCGGCCGCCCCCGGATTCACCGTCATCGCCACCGCGAACCTGCGCGACCGCGGTGTCTCGGAGATGTCGGCCGCGCTCAAGCGCCGGTTCAACTTCGAGACGGTCCACCCGATCGCCGATGTCGACGCCGAGACCGCGCTCGTACGGCGGCAGGCCGTGGCGGCCGTCGAGCGGGCGGGCGCCGTCTTCGGTGTGGACGACGCGGTGCTGGATGTGCTGGTCACCGTCTTCCGTGACCTGCGGGCCGGCCGGTCCGCGGAGGGCTGGGACGTGGAACGGCCCGGCACGGTGATGTCGACGGCCGAGGCCGTGCAGGTCGCCGTCTCCCTCGGGGTGGCGGCCGCCTACCTTCCCGGGGCCGACTCCCTCGACCTGGTCCCCGGTCATCTGCTGGGCGTGGTCCGCAAGGACGACCCGGCCGACCACGCGCGTCTGCTCGGCTACTGGGACGGTCCGGTGCGCCGCCGCGCCGAGGACGGTTCGGCGCTGTGGCGCCGTCTGTGGGACCTGCGGGAGAACCTCCGGTGACACACGCCCAGGATCCACGGGCGGCCGTCTCCGCCCTCGCCGGCTCCGTGACGCCGTACCTGCTGGGCGTACGGCATCACAGCCCGGCGCTCGCCGCGGCGGTGCCCGCCCTGCTCGACGCGTGCGGGGCGGAGGTCGTCTGCGTGGAACTGCCCGCCGACTTCCAGTCGTGGCTGACCCACCTGGCCGCGCCGGGCACCATCGCGCCGGTCGCACTCGCCGGGGCGGGTGAGAACGGGCGGCTCGGCTTCTATCCGTTCGCCGACTTCTCCCCGGAGCTGGCCGCGCTCCGCTGGGCGCGCGAGCGGGGAGCGGAGGTCGTGTGCTGCGATCTGCCGATGTCCGATCCGCGATGGAACGCGGACGGGCCCCTGCCGGCGGCAGACACGCGAACAGCGGTCGCCGACGTGGCGCGCGTGGCGGCCCCCGTCTCCTTCGGGAACGCGCTCGCCGCATCCGGGACCGGCCGTGACGGCGACGATCTGTGGGACCGCTGTGTGGAGGTCCTCGCCCCGGGATCCGCCCCCGAGGCGATCCGCCGCGCCGCCCTCGGTGTCGGCTGGGCGCTGCGCAGCGACGCCGAGGCCGGGGGTGGGGTACCGGCCGTGGACCTGGCCCGGGAGTCCCACATGCGCGAGACGATCGCCCGCGCCACGGGTGACGGGCGCCGGGTCGCGGCCGTGGTCGGCGCGTTCCACGCCCCGGCGCTGACGGCAGCCGCCCTGTCGCCCGATACGGTTCCGGTTCCGGGCCAGGACGCCGCCGATGTCGTGTCGACCGCGGTCGATCACAGCGTCCTCGGGGAGCACCCGGGCGTCGTCACCTCTCTCGTGCCCTATGCCTTCGATCTGCTGGACTCCCGTTCCGGCTACCCGGCCGGCATCCGGGACCCGCGCTGGCAGCAGGCGGTGTTCACGGCCGGCGGCGATCCCGAGCGGGTGCGGGGCGCGGCCGCGCGAGCGGTCACCGGCGTGTGCCGGGAGCTCCGCGCGGCCGGGCACACCGCCGGAACGGGCGAGGCCGCCGAGACGCTGCGGATGGCGTGCGACCTCGCGCGGGTGCGCGGGCTCGCGGCGCCGGGGCGGGGCGAGGTCATCGAAGCGCTGACGAGCGTGATGGGCCAGGGCGAACCGCTCGGCCGGGGCCGAGCCCTCGCACGGGCGCTCGAAGTGGTCCTGGTCGGCACCGACCGGGGCCGGATCGCGCCGGGCACCCCGCGCTCCGGCCTCGGCCCTTCGGTGGAGGCGGAGGTCACCGCGCTGCGGCTGCCCGGCCCGGACCACCCCGCGGCGCGCGAGGTACGGCTCGACCCGCTGCGTTCCGCTCTCGACGGCCGACGCGAAATCCTGCTCCAGCGCCTTGCCGTGTGCGGCGCCGGCTACGGCGAGGCCGTGGCGGTGGCCGGAACGGGCGACGCGGCTGCCCTGACCACCCGGTGGCGAGTGGCGTGGACGCCGGCCGTCCCCGTACGACTGGACCTGGCCGGGATACGGGGTGTCACCGCGGCCCTGGCCGCCGAGGGCACCCTGCGGGAGACCTTCCGCAGAGAGTCGGCGGACGGCGGTCCCACCTGCGCCCTTGTCCTCGCGGCCCTCGGTGCGGCCGCCCGCTGCGATCTGCCGTCGCTGGTGGCCGAACGGCTCACCGATGCCGCCGCCGTACTCCCCGCCACCGCCACACTGCCCGAACTCCTCACCGCACTGGACCTGTTGGAGACCCTGTGTCGCGGCCATCTGCCCGGCACCACCCCGGACAGTCGGCAGGCGGCCGCCGAACTGGCCACCGGTCTCACGGAGTCGGCGGTCCGCGCCCTGCCCGGGTTGGCGGGCAGTGACCGGCCGGAGGACGCGGGCGCGCTCATCGAGCTGGCCTCTCGGGCCGGTGAACACCGACTCGGACTGCGGATGGACGACGCCCTCGACGGCCTTGCCCGCAGCGGCTTCCCGCTCATCCAGGGTGCCGCGCTGGCAGCCCGGGTCCTGCTCGACCTCGACGACGCCGGCACCCTCGGCGCGCGTACGGCGGGCTGGATCGACACAGCCACGGGCCCGGAGGCACGGCATGTGCTGGGCCGTCGGCTCGGCGGGCTCCTCAGCGGTGCGGCCGCGTTGCTGCAGTCCGCGCCGACGGCGCTGGACCCGCTCCTCGACCGCATCGACACGCTCACCGACCAGGGGTTCCTCGACCGACTGCCCGCCCTGCGCGGGGGCTTCGACACGCTCACCCCTGCAGGCCGCGACCGTCTCCTGCACACCGTGACCGAGCGGCTCGGCGACCGCCTCGACCTGTCACTCACCGCCTCACCGCGACTCCTCGCCCTGTGGACGGCCGCGGACGCGGCGGGACTCGCGGCCCTGCGCGAACTGCGTCTGCCCACCGGGACGAACGCTGCGGCGCCCGCGGATTCCCGGCTCCCCGCGGTCCCGGACAATCCCGAGCGCCCCACAACCGCACGCTCTGCCGTACCACGCTCCACGGAGACACCAGCCTCCACGGCCCCGTCCCCCACGCTCCGGATCACTGCCACCGACCGCTGGCGGCTGCTTCTCGGCCGACAGACCGACAAACTCCCGCAGAGCGCCCGCCGATACGCGCACGCGCTCGACGAGTTGTACGGCACCGGCCGCGGTGAGGGCTCCTCCGACCTCGGCCGGGAAGGCGGCACCCGGGGGCAGGGCGGCGGCCGGGACGCGTCCTTCCCGACGGCCCGCGAATGGGCCGAGGAACTGGAGGCGTTGTTCGGCGCGGAGGTCCGCGAGGAGGTGCTGGCACGCGCCGCCGACCAGGGCCGCAGCGACGTACTGGCCGAACTCGACCCCGCCGCGGTCCGCCCGTCGGTCGACCTCCTGACCTCCGTGCTGTCCCTCGCCGGCGGAATGCCCGAGCAGCAACTGGCCACGCTGCGGCCCCTCGTACGCCGTCTGGTCGACGAACTGGCCAAGGAACTCGCCACCCGGATGCGCCCCGCCCTCACCGGGCTCGCGACACCACGCCCCACCAGGCGGCCCGGCGGCCGGCTCGACCTGCCCCGCACCCTGCGCGCCAACCTCGCCCACGCGCGCCGGACGTCCGACGGCCGGACCGTGGTCGTACCGGAGCGGCCGGTGTTCAGCACCCGCTCGCGCAAGGAGTCGGACTGGCGCCTGATCCTCGTGGTCGACGTGTCCGGGTCGATGGAGGCCTCCGTCATCTGGTCGGCCCTGACCGCGGCCGTCCTGGGCGGCGTCCCCACCCTGTCAACGCACTTCCTCACGTTCTCGACGAACGTGATCGACCTGACGGACCGGGTCGACGACCCGCTGTCGCTGCTCCTGGAAGTGCGGGTCGGCGGCGGCACCCACATCGCGGCCGGGCTCGCCCACGCCCGCTCCCTGGTCACCGTGCCCAGCCGGACCCTCGTGGTGGTGGTGAGCGACTTCGAGGAGGGCTACCCGCTGGGCGGACTCCTCGGCGAGGTACGGGCCCTGGCGGGCTCCGGGGTGCACCTGATGGGCTGCGCCGCCCTGGACGACACGGGCACCCCGCGTTACTCGGTCCCCGTGGCCCAGCAACTCGTCGCGGCCGGCATGCCCGTCGCCGCGCTCAGTCCTCTCGCTCTCGCCCGCTGGGTGGGCGACCGTCTCCGCGGAGAGACCCGTTGAACACCGAACTGCCCCCGGTGACGCCCGATGTGGTCGCCGCCGCCGTCGAGAGCCTGACCACCAGGCTCCGCAAGAAGCTGGACGCCGCGATCGAGTCGTACGCGGCCGTAGCGGTCGTCACTGACGGTACCGTCCGGCGCGTACGCTGCGGTGAGGATGCGGAGGTCACGCTCACACCCGGTCCTTCCGGCACCGTCACGGACGCGGTCCAGGTGGTGTGCAGTTGCCTGCTCGCGCCCCGGTGCCTGCACCGGGCCGCTGTCCTCGGCGCGTGCCCACTGGCCGACGCGGACACCGAAGCCGGTGCCGACGGCGACGGCGCGCCGCAGGAGACCTCCGACGCGGTGGCAGCTGCGGCTGCGGCCCTCGGCACTCCGAGCGCCACCGGGCCCGCCGCCCCGATCGTCGCCGATACCGTCGCGGAACCAGATGAGGACGTCCCCCTCAACGATGCCCAGCTGGCCGCCGCGTCCGAGCTGTGGACGGCGGCGGCGGCCGTGCTGGCCGCCGGGGTACCCGCCGCGGGCGCTGTCCCCCAGGCCGAGTTGCTACGAGCCGCGCACACGGCCCGACTCGCCGGGCTGCACCGCGCCGAGGCAGCCGCACTGCGGGTCGTACGGGGGCTGCGTGGCGCGCGTGCCCGCCACGACGGCCACCGGCTGTCCGACCTCATCGCGAACATGCGGGAACTGCTACTCACCACCGCCCTGTTGGCCGCGGCCGACCCGAAACAGGCCCTGATCGGCACCGCCCGCCGCAGTTACCGACCGGGCGGCGGCCTGCGGGTTCACGGAGTGTGCCGGGAACCGGTGATCGCGGCCACCGGGTACGGCGGTGTCGTCACTCATCTCGTCTCCGAAGACGGACGCTGGTTCTCGGTCGCCGACGTCAGGCCCGGCGGCCCGGCCCGCGCCCAGGGCGCGGCCACGGCCACCGTCGCGCTCGGCTCGGGAAACCTCAATCACGCCCAACTCGCCCGTGGCGGGCTGCTGATCTCCGGCGCGACGGTCTCCTCCGACGGCCGCCTCGGCTCCGGCAAGGGGGTGCGCGCGACTCCGCTCACCGGTCACTCGTGGACATCGGGCCCGCTCGCCGCGCTGTTCGCCCGCCCGCTGACCGAGGTCGTCGCCGAACGGCTCGCCGTCACACCGGGCGCCGACCCGGAGCGGGCCGAACAGGCGACGCGCGAGCTGGTCGGCTGCGACCTGGTCCTCGTCGGAGCGGTCGGCGAGCATCTGATCGCCCGGGAGCTGTCGCCCGGACGGCCCGATGCGGACGGCCTGTTGGTCCGGCTGGCCCCGTCCAACAGTCACCCCGGCCTCGCCCACACGGCCAACTTCCGTCGGCTCGCGTCCCGGCCGGGGGTGCGGCTCCGCGTGATCGGCCGCCTTGACCCCGACCGCGCCGCCACGCTCCGCCCTCTCGCGGTCGCCCCGCTGCCGGACACCGAGGCGACGCTGCGGCTGCCCGCGGACTGGCAGGGCCACGCCGACCTGGGCTATGACCGACTGGAGGGCGCGCATCTCCCGCCGACGGACGTCCTCCCCGCCGTGCCCACCATGGACGGCCTGAGCGAGGTCCCTCCAAACCCGCTGGCGGAGGCTCCCCTGTGGCGGCTGCGGCGGCTGATCGAGGTCGCCGTGTCGGGTGGTCGCAGAGCCGTCGCGGAACCAGCGCGCGACGGCGACCGGAGCGGGGGTGGGACAGCGATGCGCCGCGGCGGCTTCCACACGGCCGCGGACCTGGCGGCCGACCTCACCGCCGAGGCGGACCGGCGCACCCGCGATGTCTTCGGCCGCATCGGCGAGGCCGACCCGGACCGTTACGCACGGGCGTGGCTCGCCGCGGCCGTCTATCTGACGGGCGTCGAGCGGGCCTTGGTTCAGGCCACCTGGCGGCCGGAGACCGCCGATTCCTGATCACCCGACCCCGAGGGTTCTGGTGGGCGGACCCGGCTCGGGGCGAGCGAGTCCACCAGGACTTCTTGGTACGTGAGGCCGGCGCCGAGGACGGCGAGGCGGTGCCGACATGGACCAGCTCGGACGCGCCTGTCGGCGGGCCGCGTGGACGGGTGTGTGGTGTCGCCCGTGAAAGATCCGTCACCCGCTGGGCCGACTGCCATGGCCGGTGGCGGGCATGCGCCCTGTGAAGGGCTTGCCGCCCGGTGAACCCGCGAACAGTGACTGAAGGTGCCACGGGTCAGGGTGGCGGACGGCCTCGAAGGGACTTTGCCTCCACGGCGAAAGGCGATGCGATGGTTGAGGCAGTGCGTGACGTGATGACCGGGCCGCCTCGGTCGGTCCTGCCGCAGACCCCCGTCACCGTCGTCGCCCGGTACATGCGCGACGAGGGGATCGGCGCCGTCCTGGTCACCGAAGGCGGACGCCTGCGCGGCGTCGTCACCGACCGGGATCTCGTCGTCCGCGTGATGTGCCAGGGCGGGAACATCGACCATGTGACCGCGGCGCAGGCTTGTAGCGACGTACTGGTCACGGTCTCGCCCGACGACGACATCGACCGGGCTGTCACCCTCATGCGCCAGCGCGCCGTCCGGCGCATCCCGGTCATCGACGACGGCCGCCCGGTCGGCATCGTCACGCTCGGCGACATCGCCGTGGAGAACGAACCCGACTCCATCCTGTCCGCGATAACCACCGCCGCGCCCAACGAGTGACGAGAACACCCGAGACGAGCAGCTGCCTGCCGGACTCCACCGCGAATCCCGGCGGGGCCGGTGGTGACCGGGCCAGGCGGCTTCCCGTCGGACTCCGTGGAGCAGCCCCCGGGCCGTCAGCCGTTCTGCCGGGGCAGGCGCACCACCGGTCCCCTCCTCGGCGAGTCCAGTGAGCACCACGACGGCGACGTGTTCGGCGCGCTCGCGCACCCGCGACACCGCCTCCAGGCCCTGCACGTCCGGGAGGTGCAGGTCGAGAAGCACGCAGTCCGGGGCTTCGGACGTGAGCACGTCGCACGCCTCGGCCATCGAGCGCACCCAGCGCAGGCGCATACCGAGCGCGCTGTCGGCGACCATCTCCTCCACGAGCAGCGGGTCGCCCGGGTCGTCCTCGACTAGCAGTACCGACGGTTCTTCCGTCCCCCAGGCCGCCGCGCGGTCCAGCTCAGGCGAAGCCAGGCCGGTAGCCCCGGGCTGCGACGTCATCATTGAATGAACCGTTGCTGAGTCCGTAGTCAGGTCTCAGCATTCCGGGCATTTCGGCCAGGAAGGTCCGTCACATCACCAGAGCGTTAGGGGCTCGGCTTGAGTACGGTCTCCCGTTTCTGTCTGCTGCTGGTGCGGCAGTGTTGTGCCACCTGCCCGCCCCGTCCCTGCCTTGCCCGCCCCGTCCCTGCCTTGCGACGGGGGCGGGTGGTGCGGGTCTTCCGGTCGGCTCCACGGGGTTTCGACACCCGGGGGGTGTCCTGGTCTCCGGCCACTCCGGTACCAGTGACTGCGGTTGCTGCGAGGGCGGCGAGGTTGCGGGCTGCGTTGTCGTCCCGGTCGATGACCAGGCCACAGGCGTCGCATTCGTAGGTCCGGATGTGCAGCGGCAGTTTGGCTTTCACCACGCCGCACCCGGAGCAGGTCTTGGAGGAGGGGAACCAACGGTCTGCCGCGATGATGCGGGTGGCGTGGCGCTGGCGGGTCTTGTAGGTGAGCCGGCGGCGGATTTCGCCGAATCCGGCGTCGGCGATGTGCCGGGCAAGGCGCCGGTTCTTCACCATGCCGGCGACGTTGAGGTCCTCGATCACGACGGTGCCGTACTCGCCAGCCACGCTCGTGGTGAGCTTGTGCAGGGCGTCCGCGCGGAGGTTCGCAACCCGGTGGTGCACGCGGTTGCGCTGGGCGTTGGCCTTCTCCCACCTGCGGGAGGACTTCCGCCCGGTGGGGCGGTCGGGGCCGCGTCGGCGGGATGACTATGAATGACTAGAAAACCTGCACCAGTTAGCCCCACACCCGCCACCATTCCGCCGCTCCCTGACGGATAAACTCCGCGAGCATACTCACGCTTGCATCGGCATACGCAGCGGGGGACTTGTCTACTCCCCCGCCATCGCGCGGCAGCCCTCACCGGTCATCGCCGGATCAACAACGCGAACAACGCCGTAGCGAACCGCACTTGGGGCCGTGGGGCTCCTCGACCGAATGTGCTCCTGCTTCCAGCGCCGAGCCATTCGCGCCGGAATTGGCTTCCCTCAGCTGCACGCGCGCGCCCTGCAACTGCACTTCGGACTTCCCTCATCCAGTCAACCGCCTTACGAATCGGCCTGGAGCAAGGGGGACGCGTCACGGCTCCCGGCTTTCAGTGCGGACATCCCGAAGGCCAGCCCACCCGCGACGAACCAGGGGTTCCACAGCACCAGGGTCCAGAACCGTTGCCCCGAACTCACGTTGCCATCAAGGTGCGTGACGTCGGTCAGCAGCAAGAACTCGACGCTGATGCCTCTCATGAGCAGGATGAAACCGACTCCCCAGCACAAGCACTTCAGGATCGACCTCGCCGCTCCCCGCGGACGCGACGCGGCGAGCAGCCACGGCAGCGAGGCTCCGACCAGGCAAAGAGCCCCAACACACCACAGCCCCAACACCACGAACCACAGCGGGCGCGCGGTGGCGAGTTGCCGCCCTGCGGACACGCTCAGCCCCACGTCGCCTCCCACAGCCCAATAGAAATGGGCTGCGGCGAATATCAACGCCCATAAACAGGCCGCATACCCCCACGGCCGAACCGGCTTCGTCCTCAACGACACGTGCCCCACCCTTCGACGACGATCAACGCCCCGGCCGATTCTGTCTGTTCACGCGACCCCGGTTTCAATAGGGGTGGGAAACCCGCGCCGAGTCATCGCGGGGTGCGCTGCGACTGCTCCTTCGTCAAGGCGTAGGTATCGCGGACGTAGGGGACTTGTAGGGCCCGGCCCCGCTGGTGAGGGTGGGCCCGGGCCGGTGGGTTGATCGGTCCGCGGGTCTTGATCGCTGCCGAGCGTGCTGATTGGTTGGTCGGCATGACTGAACTCGGACCCGTCGCCTGGCCACCTGCCCCGATCAAGACCGAGCGGCTCGTGCTCCGCGAGTCCGAGGCCCGGGACCGTGCGGCGTTCATCGAGCTGCTCGCGTCGCCAGAGGTGCACACCTATCTCGGTGGCCCCCGGCCGCGTGACGAACTTGAGCGCGAGATCTCCGGGACGCCCGAGCGGTGGCCCGGGAGCTTCGTCGTTGATCTCGACGGGTCGATGATCGGCCAGATCCTGCTCAGGAGAGCAACGGAGCACCGTCGCCCGGCTGCCGCGGGCAAGGCCGATCTCGGCTACATGTTCCTGCCGCGGGCATGGGGATTCGGGTACGCAGCCGAGGCGTGCGCGGCGGCACTCGACTGGCTCGCCGGCGCGCTTCCGGGCGAGCCGGTGGTGCTCGCCACCCAGACCGCCAACGTCCGCTCGATGCGTCTCGCGGCGAGGCTGGGGTTCACTGAGGTGGAGCGGTTCGAGGCCTGGGGTGCCGAGCAGTGGCTCGGCATGTGGTCCCCGGCCACGCCGTCCGCCTGAACTCGCGCCTGGCATCGTGGATCCGGAACTCAACAGCGCTGCGAGGGCGGAGCCCAGCGCTGTTGAAACTCGGGTTGTGGCTCAACTCTTGCGGCGCTGGAGCCGTGCGTCGAGAGACGACGAGGCGGACGCCTCGGTGGTCAGGGCTGGATTCGATCCGACCCCACGAGGTCAAGGTGCCGATTCACGATGCGAGGAGAACTGGCGTGCCCGTCCGGTCGGAGGAAGCCCTCGATTTCCTGCGTGCCGAGCTGGCAGCCGGGCGATCGACGACGACCGAGTTGACCACCACTCGGGCTGTATGGCTGGCGTTCACGCGATTCGGGCGGCAGCGTTTTGACACAGGACCCGCGCCCGACTCCGACGGCTTGCTCTTCCAATACGGCACGTACGCCTTCAGCGGGCGACCGATGTTCACGTTGGACCTCACCCGACAGTTCGACATCGGTGACGACGGCGGTGAGCACGACCACTACGTGCAGGTTCACTGCGAACTGCGCTACGAGCCCGAACCCGCCCTCGACGCCCTGGGGAGCTTCGACTCCTGGTTCTTTCACGACGCCAAGGGGGACCTCGGCGAGTGGTTCGCCGTCGTGGAGGGGCATCTCGAGCTGCTACTCGATCGCGGGCCCTCCGAGATCGATCTGTACGAGGAGCCGGTATAGGCCGTGCCAGCAGTGGCAGTTCGCGGGTCGGGCCAGATATCTGTTTCACGGCACCTTTTCGGCCCTCCGGGGCGCCCGTGCTCTGGCCCACCTTCCGTTTTCGTGGTCGGGCTACTGCGGGTTCGAATGCCCATGAAGATGAGCTCGGAGTGAGTGGGCTATTTGGTCGGCCTGGTCAGCCGTTACTCGTTCCTGCTCTGGTTGCCGAAGCAGCTCGAAAATGCCCGGCCCGCGATGTTCTGGTTGCAGGTCTGCCATGCGCGGCACGATGTGGAAGTGAACGTGCGCGAAGCCCTCGGCTTCGGCAAATTGGACAACGTAGGTCTTCACGCAACCAGTCACGCTCCGGAGAGCCTGAGAGAGCCTGACCTGCCATACACCCAGGGCAGATGCCTCCGCATCGGTGAGGTCATGGACCGCGGCAACGTGGCGCCGAGGCAGCAGCACCAGCCAGCCGCGCACTCCGGTGTCGAAGACGTGGGCCACCCGCCAGAGCCGGTCATGTGCCACGCACTCGCGTGGTGGGAGGTCGTCGAACTCTGCTTCCTTGCTGCATGCGTAGCAGTCGGGAGTCGCCATGAACTGAGATCGTAGGACTATTTCGCTTTCGGGTGGCCCTCGCGGCCTGACCCGATCAATGAGGCCCCCGGCCGCTGGGACGCGGTTTCACCGTGCGCTGTTCGATGTCCAGCGAAGGGTCATGTCGGGCAGATTCTCCATGTTCCGGCGGCCGTCGCTGGTGTCGAGGACGGTAAAGCCGTGACGTTCGTAGAACGCGCGGGCATCGGTGTTCTGCTCAAAGACGTGCAGGGACACACCGTCAGGGCTGTGCCGTCTGACCTCGTCGAGCAGAAGCGTCCCGATGCCCTGGCGGCGGACGTCCGGCCGCAGATAGAGATGTTCGAGCATGTCGCCCTCAAGGGCGGCATAGCCGAGGATCTCCGTGTCACGCACCGCCACCCACATGCGGCATGTCTTGAGCAGGACGTCCTCGATCCACCGGGTGACCTGGTCGTGACTGCGCTTCTGCGGGGGCAGGTACGGCATCGCCGCCACTCGCGAGTCCATGTGGATACGTGCGATCACCGCTGCGTCTGCCGCATCAGCGAGCCGGATCTCTGTCACGCCAACGTCACTCATAGCCGGGGAACCTACAAGACCAGCCGGAAGTCAGCCAACGGATATCCCGGTGAACCATCCCGGTCACAGCACCAGGTCAGGGGTCGCGCTTTCTTCAGCCCGGTCCCGAGGCCTCTCGGTCCGGCTCCCGCATAAACGCCGGACTGCCGCCAAGGTCCAGTACGTTCTGCAGGCCGACTTGGCATTTGGCCGCCTACGGCGGCTGAACCTCCCGGCAGGCACGCAGCCAGGTGGGCTACTTCGGCAGCTGCCCTGTCAGGTCCCGGAGGAGTCGACGACCTCCGCAGCCATTCGAAGATCCTCCGGGAGGTCGTCCAACTCTCCCCGTCCGCCCTCGAGGTCAAGGCGACACCCTCCTGAAGCACGACCGTGGCCCCGAGCCGGCGCGTCAACCGGGCGATCACGTCGAGCACCGGCCCCCGGTTGAAGTGGGTGGCCATGACGCTCATCAGGCGCTGGCCGGCGGACGGTCAGTCCTCGTACAGGCCGAGGCCCTCGCCGGCCGCCGCGCGCACCAGGACGTCGGCCAGCTCCACCGGGGTGGACAGCATCGGGTAGTGGCCGGTGGCCAGTTCGAAGAAGGTGACTCCGGGCTCGGCGAGCTTGGCGAACCGCGGCAGGCCGGTGCCGTGCAGCGTGCGGGCGAACTCCCGGCTGAGGCCGTTCGCGAGGCAGAACACCCCGGTGGTCGGGAGCTTGAGCCAGGCGCCGGTCAGCTCGATCGGCTCGGTGACGGTCCGGACCGGGTGCGGGGTGGCCAGGCGGTGGTAGCGCTCCAGCTCCGCCGGCGGGACGGCGTGCACCGCCGGGATCTCCTCGGGCACCGGGATGACGCCGCCGAGGGCGCGGTCCGGCAGGCCGAGCTGTGGCATCTGCGCCACCACCGACTCACCCGGCTCCGGGAAGCCGGTGTCCACGAAGACCACCCGGGCGACCTGTCCGGGGCACCGGTCGGCCGCCGCGAGGGCGGGGAAGATGCCGTAGCTGTGCGCCACCAGCACGATCCCCGGGCCCTCCGCGTCGAGCAGCGCCGCCACGGCGTCCGTGTGCTCGCCCAGGCCGACGCCGGCGGGGTCCTCCCCCGCACGTTCGGCCAGGCCGGGCAAGGTGACCGGAAGCGCCCGGTGCCCCTGCGCGGTCAGCTCGGCGGCCACCGCCTCCCAGGCCCAGCCACCCATGAAAAGCCCCGGGACCAGCAGAAACGTCGTCATGACAGACCTCTTTCGAAACATCGCCTGTGCGGTGGTCAGGACGGTAGGACCTCCCCCTGGGGGAGATTCCAGCCGTCGCTGGCGCGCGGGCCCGGCAAGATCCGCCGGAAAGGGCCTACTGGTGTCTTTGATCAAGCGTTGAGTGAGTGTGGGCGAGGGGGTCTGCAGACCAGTGTCACCGCTCGAACACGGGACGCCCTTCAACTCCACCAGGGCGGCGAGAAGTCAGAGGTCACTGCCGCGGTCCTCGGAGCTCGTCGACAGGAGTGCACCGGACTCACGGCGTCAGGTCGGGGTGCGGGATGCGCACCGTCTCCACCCAACTCGGGGGCTGCGGCGCGGCCGAGCCGATCAGAGCCGCGATGACGCGGCAGGGCAGGTTCTCGTCGGGCCAGGGGGTGATCCCGTCGGTGAGCACCACGACGATGTTCGGGCGGTCCGGCGTCGCGAGCGCCGCGCGTATGCCGACGCACATGTCCGTGCCGCCTCCGCCGCCCAGGGTGATCTGCTCGGTGGCCGCCACCCGGGACACGGCCTGCACATCGGCGTCGCACGCCAGCACGGTCACGCGATTGCCCCGTACGCCCACCTCGCGCAGGACGCCCGTCACCTCCGCGAGGGCGGCGGCCAGTTCGCCGTCGCCCATCGAACCGGAGGTGTCGATGACCACGGCCACCCGCGGCAGCGGCCTGCGCAGGCTCGGCAGCACGACACCGCGCAGCGCCGGGGTGCGGCGCGAAGGGCGGCGATAGGTGTAGTCGACGGCTCCGCCCGCCCATGCGGCGGCTTCCCGGACCGCGCCCGACAGGGCCTGCCGCCAGTCCACAGTGGGTTCCAGGACCTCCTGGGCCCAGCGTTGCCAGCCCTCGGGCAGGGAGCCACGGCTGCGCTGATGGGCGCGCATCGCCTCGGCGGTCTGCCGCCGCAGCGCCTGCGCCTCCACCTCGCCGATCCGCGCGGGCCCGGCGGACCCCGGCAGGTCCCAGGGCGCGGGCCGGCCGTGGGCGCCCGATCCGCAGTTCGGCGTGCGCACCTGCGGCGGCAGCAGGTCGAGGTACGCCTCGAACAGCCGGCCCTCGGGAAGGCCGAACCGGCGTGGTTCCATGCGCCCCTCGGGCAGCCGCAGGCCGTCGGCGAGCAGATCGTCGTTGATCTCACAGTCCTGAGCGACGTTCACGCGATGCCAGTCGCGCTGGGCGGCGGCGGGCAGCCGGTCGGCCCGGCCGTGGTGGTCGCGCAGCAGATGCGCCACCTCGTGCACCCACACGCCCGCGAGTTCGGGCACCGGTGTCACCTCGACGAAGGCAGGGGACACGTAGCAGCGCCAGTGCCGGTCCACCCCCATCGTCGGCACCTCGGTGCTCGGCACGACGGTCAGGCTGTACAGCGCCGCCGCCAGGTACGGCCGGTCGCTCGCCGCCCGGTAGCGGGCGGCGAGCAGTTTGGTCATGTCCAGGGCGCTGCGGGCGTCTCCCGTGGTCCCGGCGCCACTCACCGGCTGCCGCCGGGCAGCGCCCCCGACATCTGCAGCAGGTCCAGGAACCCGTCGATGCCGGGCGGTACGGGCCAGTCGAGGTGCCGCATCGCGGCGAGGTCGGTGGCGGCCCGGGCGGCCACGTCGGGTACGCCCGCGTCCACGGCCTTGGCCAGCACCGTCCAGCCGGCCTCCCAGCGGGGCCGGGTGAGGTCGCTCTGGATGGCGGCGACCACCGCGATGAGGAACGCCAGTTGCCGGTCGCCGCGGTCGGGCAGGGCGAAGGCGTCCGGGTCTGCGAGGACCCGGTCGGGGTCGGGCAGATCGAGGTGTTCGAGGTAGGACAGCAGCTCCAGGCCCGCGCCGTCGCCGACTGCGCCGGTGAGCGCGGCGGCCAGTGCCTCGCGGCCGGCCCCGGCCGCGTACCCGGTGGCGAGCAGCTTGAGGGCCATCTCCCAGGTCCGGGGGGACGGCCAAGAGCGACCTCGGCTCTCGGCGTCGCCGGGGAGGTGGTGGACCAGGCCGGGCCGGGCCGTGAGGAAGCCGGAGATCGCGCCGCGGGCCCGTGCGACCGCACCGGGCACCCTGGCGGCACCGACGACGGGCACGGTCACCTCCGGCCAGGTGCCGGCCATGCCGCGGGCGACCGTCCGGGGGTCGTGGGTCCATTGCAGATGGACGAACCGGTTGGCGAGCGGCGGGCTGAGATGCCAGCCGTCCGCCGCGCTGGACGGCGGGTTGGCGGCCGCGACAATGCGCACCGCCTCCGGCAGGACCAGACTGCCGACCCGTCGTTCGAGCACCACCCTCAGCAGCGCTGCCTGCACGGCCGGCGGCGCGGAGGACAGTTCGTCGAAGAAGAGCAGGCCCTGTCCGGCCCGAGCGAGACGCACCGCCCAGTCCGGCGGAGCCATCGGGACTCCGGTCACGGCAGGGTCGTCACCGACGATCGGCAGTCCGGCGAAGTCGGAGGGTTCGTGCACGCTGGCGATGACCGTCTCCAGTGGCAGGCCGAGCCCGGCGGCCAGCTGCTCCAGGGCGGCCGACTTGCCGATACCTGGCGCCCCCCACAGCAGTACGGGCTGATTGGCCGTCACGGCGAGGGCCAGCGCCTCCAGCTGCGGGTTCGCGGCGGGCTCGGTCCGTAGCGTGCGCAGCCTGCGGTTGAGGTCGTCCGCGGCCGCCAGCGGGCCGGCCGGTGCGGCAGGGGCGGTACCGTCGGTGCTCAAAAGGGCTGCTCTTCCTCGTGGTCGGGCTCGTCCGCGTAGTGCTGCTGCGGCTCGTCATCGGGTGCGGCGAGGCCGGCAGGGTCCTCCGCGAAGTGCCGCTCCCCCGTATAAAATTCGGCGAGTTCGGCGAGGCCTTCCGCCGAGTCCCGCTCTTCCTCGTCATCGGGTTCGACGGGTTCGGCGGGGTCCTCCGCGTAGTACTCCGCCTGCTCGTCCATCCATTCGTCCCACCACTCGGCGCCGGCGCCCGGATGCTCCTCGCGTACGCGGTCCTGGAGGAAGGCCAGGTCGGGCCGCTTGTACCGGCGGACGAGCTGGGCGAGCGACAACTCCGACTCGTCGGTCACGTCGAGCCGCGCCCCGGCGGCGACGAGCGCCTCCACCAGCGCCTTCGTGCCGAGGTCGTTGACGGCCACGAACAGCGGCGTGCGCTCCCGCCGGTCGCGCGCTTCGAGGTCCAGTCCCTCCGCGAGCAGCCGCGGCAGCAGCGACTCGTGGTCGAGCAGGTTCAGTACGTGGAGCAGAGTGCGGCCGCCGGCGTCCCGCACCCGGGGATCCACACCGGTGTCCAGGAGCTCCAGCACGCCGGGGGTGTCACCGTGCTGGGCGCGCTGGAACAGTTCGTTGCGCTGCGCCCGCAGTTCCTTCGGCAGGCGGCCTTGTCCGGATGTCCACGTCTGCCCCACGGCGAAGCATCCGGCGACGGCACCGCCGAAGGCGCGCAGGGCCCGTTCGCGCTGCTGCTCCTCGTCGCTGTGCGGCATGCGCAGCAGGGATCCGGGCCGGAAGCCCACCTCGTGCCATTCCCCACGACATCTGACCTGTACGGGTGTGGGCGCCGTCGGCCCCGGCGGGCCGAACGGGCCTTGCGCGACCTGGAGAGCGGGGAACAGGGCCGCGCTGACGAGCGGATGCAGATGCTCCGGTGCAACGCCTCCGGCGCGCATCAGATCGAGGTCGGGGAGCCTGCGCCACAGGGCCTCGTCGAGGGTGGACTCGCCCTTCGCCTCCTCCCGGTCGACGAGGCGCGCCAGCAGCCCGCCGGCCTCCGCGGGCTCCAGCAGGAGGAAGGTCCGCCAGTGCTTGGTGGGGACGAGGAAGCGATCGGAGACGCCCTGGGCCGCCTGCCGGCGGATCTCCGGCTCCAGGCGAGTGTGGTTGAGTGCGATCCCGTCCAGGAGCCGCTCCGGCTCCTCGCGGTACCCAGACCTCTTCGAGGATGTCAGGTCCAGCTCGATGCCGACGGCGGCGCACGCGGTCCGGGTCTCGCCCCTCTGGTGCAGCATGGTGGCCCACTCGGCCCGCCCCGCCGGGTCGCCGTCGCCGGGATCTGCCGTCGGCAGTTCGTCCGCGTCGCGCGGGGTGGCGTCGGCGTGGAAGAACGGCGGCCGGTCCGTGCCGCCACCAACCCGTTCGCGCAGCTCGGCGGTGTGCCGGACATCCCACAGGTGTCGCGCGTCGCGCCAGTCATGCGTGGTCTGCCCGAAGACGCCTACGGTCCCCAAGTCCTTGACGGCCGCGAACCGCAGGGTGATCCGCTGCGGCCCGTCGATCATCGCGGGAGTGGTGACGTGCAGGTACGGCGTGGCCGGGCGGCGCACGTCAGGTGGTCTCGGGTGGTAGTGCGCGAGGACGACGGTCGTGTCCTTGGCGAGTGTCGTCCGCCCGCCGAGTGCGCGCGGCAGGTGCCAGCGCAACAGGTCCGGGGCGAAGTGCCGGAGGTCGTCCTCCAGCACGGCTGCGACGTCCTCGCCCCAGTGGCGGGCGACATCGGACAGGTCGAAGGTGACGTCGACGTGGGCCGCCGCGCAGGACCCCCGCCAGTCGCCGGCCAGACGGTATTCGCTCGCGCGCTCGATCATCCAGCGGGGCACCGCGTACCGACGGATCCGGCGTCGGCTCGACACCTCGTCCGGGGGGAAGCAACGCAGGTCGCCACGAGAACTCAACGGTAGACGCTCCCTATCGCACGCAGGTCGGGATGCGCCCCGGCGGCGGGCCGCAGACGTCGAGTGAAGGACCGCTTCACCTTGCGGGGCAGGCCCGGTCCCAGACCGACGTACTCCAGGGGCGAGTTGTCGGGCACGGCGGCCAGCAGTGTCTTCGCGCCTCGCCCGGTCAGGCCGGTGTGGCACAGCTCCAGCCGACGCAGCGGGCTGCCCGGCAGGGCGGCGGCCAGCACCTGGGCGCCTTCGTCGCCGGTGGCGTTCGCGGGGGCGCCGAGACTGCGTTCCGACAAGGGCCGGCCCAGGTCGAGTGCTTCGATCCCGTCGAGGCGGTCGGCGAGGGCCCGGACACCGGCGGGACCGATCCCGTTGCCGCCCAGGCCCAGGCGCACCGGCCGTACGGGGTCGGCCGCGGCGGCGAGGATCGCTGCGCCTTCGTCTCCGAGGTGGTTGGCGGGGAGATACAGCTCGCGCACACCCGCCTCGCGGATCAGCGCCGCCAGCAGGGGGGCGGCGTCGGCGGTCAGGCCGTTGCCGCCGAGGAAGAGGCGTTCCACCGGGCTGGTCCGGCTGGTGAGGGCGTCGAACAGGGCCCGCAGACCGTCGGTGGTCAGACCGGTGTTGACCAGGTCGAGCGAGCGCAGCGTGGTGTTGCGGCGCAGCATCGCGGCGAGCGCGCGGGCTCCGTCGTCACCGACCGGGTTGCGCTTGAGCCACAGGGCGCGGACGGTGTCGTCCGTCGTCAACGCGTCGGCGAGTGCGGTGACACCCTCGGGGCCGATGCGGTTGCAGCCGAGGTAGAGCGTGCGCAGGCCATGGCCGTCGACCAGCGCGTCGGCGACCGTATGGGCTCCGTCGTTCCCGATGGCGTTCGTCCCGAGCAGGACGTGCGCGGCGTACGGGGAGGCGGCGGCGACGGGCATCAGCCGCGCGGCGCCCACCGCTCCGAGTCCCTGCTTGCACAGGTCGATACGCCCGTCCGCCCGCACGGTGCCGAGCGGGAAGACCTCGTCGGCCTCGACCGGCTGCACGGACCGCAGCCGCTCCAGCAGGGGCTGCAGAGCGGCGGGGTCACTGACCGGGATGTCCGGGTGCTCGATCGCGGGGCAGCGTACGGGTGTCGGCTGCGTCATCACCACTCCACCGGTCCATCGCCGGTGCCCGGCTCGCCGAGGGCGGCATCGCCCTTCGACCGCCCGGGACGAACCGACGCCAATCGACTTTCCTCCACGACAAGGGCGGCAAGGCTGGCCGGATTCGAACCGACGTCCTCCAGCTCGATGCTTGGGCGCGACGACCTCTGCGCTACAGCCTTGCCACGAAGATCATAGCGGCTTTCATCCCTGCGTTCGAACCCAGTTGGGCACATCAGGAATCGGACGACCCGGTGGGGAGGTCCGCCGGCCGCTCGGGAACGGCCCACGGATCTCACCCCCGCCACACGTGCCGATCTCCTCGCCCATCCGGCTGACCGCTCTCGGCCATGACAACTGCGCTTACCCGATGGAGCGTTGGCGGCGCGAAGCCGTCCGGGCCACACCGCCCCACTCGGCGTCGGTCCCGGCGTTCAAGGGCACCCACCCGTCCGCCCCGTGGACACCGCCGACCGGAACTGCCCCAGCGCACCGAAGCGTTCGACCGGAACAAGCAACCGCGAGTGCCCGACCACAGGTGCGCGAGCCGCCGGTCACGCTCGGCCGCGGCTCGCGCGTACGGACGGGTTCGGGGCCCTTCTCAGAGCGGGGCGGCCGGCTCAAGGGCCTCGACTGCGGCTGCCGCGGCGGCGGAGTCCCGGCCGTAGAAGATGTCGATGTCGACCTCCTCGCCACCCATGGTGAGTGTGTCCCAGGCGCCGCTGAGCACCAGCATCCGCAGCGTGGTGCCCTCCAGGGTCTCCAGCCGTTCCAGGATCGCCTCGTCGTCCGGCAGACCGGGCATGCGCTTCGCCAGCCGGGTACGGATCTCACGCAGCCGCTCCAGCAGCGTCGCGGTGTCCGCCTCGCGGTCCGGCTCCTCGGCGATTCCGTCGATGCCGTGCGCGATGATGTCCTTGATGGCCCAGGTGGCGCCCTGGTCGTCGGTGGTCACCATCGCCTTCCAGGCGCGGCTCTTGTGGCGGTACTGGAGCATGGACATGGCGGCCTCGTGGCGCAGGAAGTCCGCGTCCCGGAAGGGCTTGCCGTTCCATGCCCCGTTGAGCGACCGTGCGAGCGAGATCGCGGAGGCCAGGCCGCTGTTGAGTCCCCGCCCCGGCCAGAAGTGGATGGCGTTGGCGGCGTCGCCCAGCAGAAAGCCGTACGTACCGGCGGAGTTGGCCGTGGGAGGTAGCAACTCGGCGGTGAAGCGCGGACGTTGAACCATGTCAAGACGGAAGGAGGTGACCGCGCTCAGGTCGTGCGGCTCGACGCCGAACAGGCGCAGCCCTTCGCCCACCCGCTTCCACAGGGCCGAGCCCTTGATGAGGGCCGGCAGGAACAGCGTGCTGTGCGTGGAGCACTGGAAGTCGCCGTACTCGTCACGCCCCATCAGGCAGGGGCGAGAGGCGATGCACTCTTCGAAGACGCGGCGCACCGGATCGATGCCGACGACCTCCGCGGCCTCCGCGTCCGTCAGGCGCATGTTGAGGAAGCCTTCGCCGCGCAGGGAGTTCAGCAGGAACCGGTTCTGCCCGACGGTCAGCAGTACCGCCATGGGGTCGCTCAGACCCGATTTCACGCGCAGGCCGAGCACCACGTCCTGGAGATGACGGTCGTTCAGCGAGTAGATGGACTCGTCCGCTCTGCCGAACTTGGCGGCGAAGTGCTCGCGCGTGTGCGACCGTCCGCCGTCGCAGATCGCCAGTACGTGCTGGGTGGCCAGGGCCTCCTGCTGCTCATCGATGCTGAACCGGGCGGGCACGAGTCGGATCCGGCCGGGTTTCTCGTTCGCCACCTCCAAGAGCCGGTCCTCGATGTAGGCGATGCGCATGTTGCGCGGGTGGTGATCGCCGATCGAGTCCGGGCCGGAGGGCCACATCTCGGTGTAGCTGTCCGGATCGAAGAGGCGGGTCTGCACCTCCTCCGGCAGGCTGAGGTACTGGCGGCTCTGTACGGTCACGACCTGCTGGCGCCGCACATTGCCCTGGCTCACGTCCTTCCAGACGATCTTGCGGCCCTGCTTGCGCCACCGGCCGTCGTAGACGGTGATGTTCACCTGGGTACCGAGGAATCGCTCCAGCAGCAGGGCGAGCGACAGGCCCACGGGGCCCCCGCCCGCGATGGTGACCCGCAGCACCGGCCCGTGTTCGATCTCCTCGTCGCCGTGGGTCAGCGACCTCGGCAGAGAGAGCGCCATGATGGTCTCCATGGCGTCCGGGACCTCGAAGCGGAACCCCTGGTCGCCGATGGTGATGTCGTCCCCGGGCTCGAGAAGTCGGGCATCGATTTCCTCGCCGTTCACCAGCGTTCCGTTGCTGCTGCCGCAGTCGCGCAGAACGTAGCCCTGAGTGTCGTCGAGGACGATTTCCGCGTGGAAGCGTGAAACGTTCAAGCTGGAGAGGACGATGGTGTTTTCCGGATTGCGTCCGAAGGTGACCCTGGTGCCTATCACCGGTATCCGCTCTCCGGCCAGCAGTCCTTCGTGTCCAACAAGCACCGGTGCCACAGCACTTCCTTCCGAGATCGACGACATGGCCGCTGCCGCGGTGCCACCAGAACGCACCGCGGCGCGGGCATGACCAGGCAGCGTGTGACGGTTGGGACAAAGGGAGGTGGGCTCGACGTATCCGAAGGGGAATGGATCAGTTTGACGACGCCGTGGCATCGCTTGACCGGTACGGATGGCCCATCATGCCCGATTCCGAAGCCATTCGGGAGAGGCCGTCCGGCGGCGGCGGAACGGACCTCGCCAGGAACGCGTCAAGGTCCGTGGCGGGCCTTGACGGCGGACCGCGCATCGGTTCCTCTGCTGCTTCGGTCCGCGCCAGAACCCCGGCCTTCGATCGCCTGCGGAGCAAGCCATCAAGTCCTGGGTCCCACCGGCCGAATTCCCGTGGCGCTGCCCAGAGGAAGCCCCAGGTACTGGCGGATCCGCCGTCGCGTAGACGCATCTGTTCGCCGTCATTCAATCGAGGCGTTCGACAGCGAACCCAGTCGTTCAGGCTTCCTTGTCAGCGAACCTGGTCGCTCTTCGGCCCGATGCCTTTGATCCTGGTCGGAGTTCCGTCCGGGGCGAATGAGTGGTGGAAGGTGAAGGCGTGCGGCGCGGAGCCGTGGTCGTGGAGGTGTTCCAGCCTGGAAACCCCGTCCTGCCAGGTGGGTATCACGCCGTCGGAGACCCACCAGCATACGTAATTCGGGTGTCCCGCCCTCTCGAACCAGTCGTAACGCCTGTTCAGCGCCTCACGGTGCAGACCGGTGTAGACGGCGTCGAAGGCGGGGCTCAGGTCGGTCCAGAGTGAGAGGGTCGCGGCCAGGGCGGTGGTTTCCACCGTACGGCCCTTGCCGTACCAGGTCGGTACGGCGAACTCTCCCCATGCACCCCAGTCCGCCTCGAAGAGCATGCCCCGGTCACCGTCTGCCGCTTCAGCACGCGCGAGGTATCCGGCGTGCTGACTGATATTCCGGTAGACGGCCTCACCAATGTCGTAGAACTCGCGCGTGAGAGGTGCGGGATCGGCGAGAGGTGACTTCAGGACGCCGAATGTGTACAGAGCAAGATGGGGCATGCGTCTCTCCCTGGTTGGGGCTGCCTGGCGTGGACTCGGTTCGGTGGCTTACGCATGGGGGCGAGGGTTCGTGGGGCGTGACCGACTCGTCCCGTCGCGGGTGGCTCAGCCCGAAGGAACTCCTGTGCGACCGTGGGCGATCGCCGAAGACCAGGTGAAGGTAGCTGTCTCCGCGGGCCCTGTCGAAGTTGCGTTTTCCGTGTCCAAGTGGCCTCTTGCACCGGTCATTGCGGAGGCTGGCGCGGTGACGGCGGAGCAGGCTGCGGGGTACCAGTGATCCACTTCGGCCGATCGGTTCGCCCGCCATGCCCGTCCGCACCCCCTGTCCGACAGCCCCGAGGGCCGCCGAACGCGGGCGGTTGAAGAACATGGCCTACAGCCACAAGACCGAGCACCGGCTGCGGGTGCGTGCACAGGCGGTGCCGCACGCCGCGCGTGGACGCTCCAACGCATGCATCGCCAGGGAGACGGGGCTGCATTTGGTCCCTGGTGACCGACGGTTCCTGGCTGTGGCTCCAGGATTTCCCGCACTACGCGGAAACGCACCATGTTTCGCTGCCCGGCGCGTCCATCGAGCATGTTCGCAGCCTGAACTATCAGATGCCCACCATCATCGTCGCGCAGTTCGCTCCGCACTACGACGAGAACATGCCTCTGGTCGGCTGGGCCTCGGCTGTCCCGTGGCGATCGACTGCGACCACGCTCGTACCTGAACCGCGGGCAGTGACCGGCAAGACGAGTTCGACGCCCCGACGCCGGCCCAGGAACGAAACCGTCCGCATGGCAGCTGGGGCAGGCCACGCAAACCGCGGAGAACATGGCCGCCCAGTCAAGAGCGATCTACAACTGGAGTATTAGGTTCTGTCCGGCAGGTCATGGCGCCGTAGGCTCCAGGTCATGCACAACACCGTGACGGAGCACGCCCGGTGTCTCTACGGAGACGAGTATCGCCCCACGCCGGAGTGCGAGCTCGAACACCGGGAGCACTCCTTCGTCGAGGAGCTGACTTTCGCTGACGCGGATTCGATCATCACCATGTTGCGTGAGCTCTCCCCGCACGTGGTCGATGGCTTCCTGCCGGTCTGGATCCGGAATCTGGCCTATCGGCTGGTGCTTTTGCAGCGCCCGGACGAGCCGGAGCTGCTGCGGGAGGCTGCCGAGAGTCTGTGGATGCACGGCCCGGACTGGGATGAGATCGCAGTTGGCTTGGTGAAGCGGGCTGACGCACTGGAAGGGATCTGATCACGGCCTGAGCCAGAGGCGTATCGACGCGACAGTGACGGTGCCGGGTCCCTACGCGCCGGTGGACCCGGAGTCGGGGCGGGCGGTCGAAGCCCGTGCCTGCCGGCCCCACCGGCCGCCGTCGGCTTCACCGGGAACACCGCTTCGGTCGCGGCGTCGAAGGCGCTGCGCCAGGCGGAACCGAAGCTCAGCCTGCCGGCGGCGGTGCAACTGCCAAGGAGGCAGTGGCCGATCCGTAGCGATCCGGCAGCCCCCGAACACGCGGGGGCTGCCGCAGGTGTCGCGCTCCTCAGGAGGTGAGGTAGCAGACCTTCCGCACGTTGGCCAGCGGATCCGTGCCGAACGCCGACGACGTGCAGCCGGTGCCGCCGGTGAACGCCTTGTAGACGAAGCTGCCCCGCGCACCGTACGCGACGGTCCGCTGCCCGCTGAAGGCGCACGTCCCGCCTTCGTCCGCGCAGGCCGTGGCGTAGCCGGGCGGGCCGCCGATCGCGGTGTAGCAGGACTTCGACTCGCCGGGGATCGGGTCACCGAACGTGGCGTCGGTGCACGGCGTGTCACCGGTCGCGGTGATCGTCGCGAACGCGCCGAAGGCGCCGTACATCACCGGCTGTCCTGCTGCTGCCGGACAAGTGCCCCCCTGGGAAGCGCACTTGGTCCACCCGCCGGCCGGAGCGCCGTCGGGTGGCAGGTAACAGGACTTGGCGACACCGTCGACGGGATCGCCGAAGTGGGCGTTGGTGCAGGCGACGGAGCCCTTGGCGACCTGGTGGGCGAAGTTGCCGTTGGCCCCGTAGGCGACGTCACGGTTGTAGCCGGGCACGGCGCAGCTGCCGCCCTCGGCTGCGCAGACGGTGTACCCGGGCGGACCGCCCGCGTCGGCGACGTAGCAGGACTTGACGAGGTTCGACGCCGGGTCGCCGCCGAAGGAGGCGTTGGTGCAGGCGGTGTTGTCGGTCGCCGTCTTGTATGTGTACGTCCCCGCGCCGTAGGCCACGGAGCGGGTTCCGCTGAAGGAGCACGTATCGCCCTCCCCCGCGCACCGGGTGAAACCCGCCCGCAATCCACCGGTACCGGGATCGCCGGGGTTGGGCGGATTGCCCAGTCCGGTGGCGCTCACGGTGTAGCTGCCCGGGGCGACGCCGGTGAGGTAGACGTAGGTGTCGTCCTGGCTCGCGCCGGTGATTCCCGGAGTGGGCGTGAAGGTTCCGTTGCGCCAGACGACGGAGCCGTTCACGGACACCGAGACGTCGCCGCCGCCCAGCTTCGGTACGCCGATTCGACCGGTGGTGCCGGCCGGGCTGGTGAGATGCGCCGAGTAGGCGCCGGCGGCGGGGTCGCGGGACCAGGACGCGTTGACGGCGCCCTGGGGCAGGGTGATGCGGCCCTCGGCGCTGGTCAGGTCGCCGGGGTGCGGCACGAAACGGTACGCGCCGGTCGCCGACTCCGGCGCGGCGCCGAGCACATCGAAGGTGAGCGTGGAGGTGGGCGCCGTGGACCAGCCGTGGGCCAGGCTCATGAACGAACCCCCGTAGGCGAGGCCGCCGTCGGCCCTGACGCCCTCCCAGAAGGTGCTCTTCGTGCCGATGTCGCTGTTCAGCATGTGGCCCCAGGTGCGGCGGATCTGCGCCAGGGCGGTGTAGTCGTCGTTGGCGGTGAAACGGGCGTTCAGCTCCATGCCGCCCGCGAAGGGCGACATGTTGCCGCCCCACTCGGGAGTGGTGGGGCCGTAGCTGCCCCAGTTCTTCCCGAGCCCCGCGATGACGCTCTTCGACTTGGCCGTGGAGTCGGTCAACCCGTACCAGACAGCAAGGGAGTTGCCGTCCTGCGGGTAGAGCCCGCTGGTGGGGTTGTCCTTGTACATGCCCTTCGAGGCGTCCCACAGCAGCGAGTTGGCCGCGGACTTGATGGCGACCGCCTTGCCGTTCCAGCTCGCGGCGAGCGCGCTGTCGCCCTCGGCCGTGGCCAGGGTGGCGCCGCCCTTGAGCGCCGCGTACAGCAATGCGTTGGCGGAGATGTTCTCGCCGCCCTGACCGACCCGGGCCCAGTCCTGGGTGCGGGTCACGTTGAGCAGGTCGTTGCCGTCGATCTTGTTGGTGATGAAGGCCATTCCCCGCTTGTAGTTGGCCCATTCGGAGTCCAGCCACGCCCGGTCGGCCGAGTAGGTGTAGTACGTGGACGTACCCAGCAACGTCCAGGTGTGGTAGGTGTCCGAGCCGGTGAGGTTGAACGGCGGTCCCGACCAGGGGATCTCACCCTGCGCCGACTGCGCGTTGTACATCGTGGTGAGCGCGTTGCGGGTCGAGGCCAGGTCGCCCGCGTACGCGTACTGCGTGGGTACGGCGATGCCCATGTCGCCCGGCCACACCGTACGGTCACGCTTGGCCCCGTCGACCAGGACGGAGTCACCGGCACCGACGGTGGCGCTGTTGTCCCAGGCCGAGGCCGGCGGGGGCCAGGCGCGGCCCTGGCCGGAGGCGATCGTGTTGAGCTGCACGGTGTACGCCCCGGCGTACCAGATGCGGTTGAGCAGATCGTCGCTGGAGGAGAAGTAGTTGGCGTAGTCGGCCGGGTTGGCCTTCCCCGGAGCCGCGGTGAAGTTGAGGCTGACGCCGTTGAGGTCCACCCAGCCCGAGGTGTCGAGGAAGACGGTGAGGTAGCGGAAGCCGCCACGCAGTTGCGCCGTGGGCAACGTGTAGGTGCCGTTGACGGAGGCCGTGGCGTAGAGGGCCCCGTCCTCGCCGTCGCGGCCGCTGCTGCGGTCGCTGTTGTTGCCGACGTACAGGGACGACTCACTGAAGGCCAGACCGACCCGTTGGCCGTTGTCGCTGGTGCCGCCGAAGGACAACGTTGCCAGGCCGCCGACCTCCTTGCCGAAGTCGAGTGTGATGGCCGACTGCGAGCCGGAGATCCGCGTCGACTGCCCGCTGAGGACGTTCTGCGGGTTGGCGACGCTGCCAGACGTCCGGTAGACGGCGGTCGGCTTGACGGTGCGTGAGGTCGGCGAGTAGTTCGAGGCGGCAAGGTCCGCGAGAGGTCTGGACGTTGCTGCCGCCGACGCCGCCTCCGACGAGGGAGGAGCCGCACCGGCGGACGGCGCGGGAGCCACGGCCAGCGCGCCGGCAACGAGCACGGCGAGGCCAAGTAGGCGCCCTGGACAGGGCATTCGGTTCAGCGGGGCCCGGCGGCGGCGCATGAGTAACTCCCGGATCGGATACGGAAATCGACTGCTCGAATCGGCGACCAGCCGCTTGAATCGATTCAAAAAGATCGCCCATGAAGGCCTGGGACTGAAAAGGCAGCGGGTGTGCGAGATGACTCGCCGAAGTTCGCGCCGATGATGGGCGCGCGAAAAGCGGGTGTCAACCCATCGAGACGTCTGTCAACTCCATTGAAAAAGCCGGCTCTTGTGGCATTGACAGAGCATCGTCAAGCCAGTTCACTGCCTCGGAGACAGGTATGGACCAGTGCTCGATTCCCGCCCGGCTCGGCGACACCCGTCGGCCCCAGCCGCCACGTCCTTCAAGGCGTCCCCCATCGTGAAATCGAGGCGAGTTCGGTGCCCTTACGACGCTCCGATATCGTTGCCAGACTGCGGCTTCTCAGCTTCCTGCTGACGGCCGCTCTCGCGTTCGTGGCACTGGTCCCGGCCGCCACGCCTGCAACCGCCGCCGCCACCCAGGTGTGCGTACTGGCCTGTGACACGCTGGACCCCTCACAGGCCCGGCAGGAGAGCTTCCCCGTGCCGAACAAGGACCTCAACGGCCGTCGCCTCGAACTGCACGTGTCCGACGCGGACGACATGGCCTGGGCCAGCATCGACAACGGCGGCACCGGCGACTCGGTGTGGCTGGACCGCTCCTGGGACGGCGGCGCCACCTGGGAAGGACTGCTCGGCAAGGCGAGCATCCCGAGCACCTGGACCGGCACGAGAACGCTGATGTACAACATCACCGATCCCCGCAACCACCGGCGCGGGCTCGTGCGGGCCTGCGGCGACGCCGCCGGCGTCGGCTGTACGAACTGGGTCTACCCCACCGTCTGCGACACGCTCTGCGACGGAACCAGCGCCGCGCAGGCGGTCGGCGACGACCAGCCGGTGCCGTCGACCACCCTCTACGGCCGTACGATCCGGCTGCACGTCGACCAGAAGAACTCCATGGCCTGGGCGAGCATCGACACCGGTGGCGCCGGCGACGAGATCTGGCTCGACCGCTCCTGGGACGGCGGTTCGACCTGGCCGGACGGCTCCTCGCTCGGCCGCACCAGCACCCCGTCCGGGGCCACCGGCACCCGTACCGCGATGTACGCCACCCGCGATCCGCGCGGCCTCCTCCACGGCGGCGCGGTCCGCGCCTGCGGCCGGGAGGCCGCCCACCAGGAGGGCAGCTGCACCGCGTGGGTCAGGCCCGCACCGACCAGGGCGCGCGCCGCGGCGGACTCGCTGATGACCTCGTACGACCCGTACAACGGCTGGTGGCCCAGCAGTTGGTGGAACTCCGCCGCGACCCTCACCTCGCTCATCGACTTCGCGAAGGCCACCGGCAGGCACGACTACGACTGGGTCGTCGCGCGCACCTTCGACCAGAACAAGGGCGTCTTCGCCGCCGGTGTGCGCAGCTCGGACGCGATCGAGGGCCACTTCATCAGCCGTTCCATCGACGACTCGGGCTGGTGGGCCATCGCCTGGCTCGACGCGTACGACTACACGGGCGACTCCCGCTACCTCAGCGAGGCCGTCACGATCGCCAACTACGTGCAGCAGTACTGGGACCCCGGCACCTGCGGCGGTGGGGTGTGGTGGGACCGCGAGCGCACCTACAAGAACGCGGTGACGAACGGGCAGTACCTCTGGCTGACCACGGCGCTGCACCAACGCATCACGGGCGACACCATGTGGCTCCAGCGGGCCAGGACAGCCGCCGCCTGGTACCGGTCCAGCGGGCTGATCAACTCCTCGGGGCTGGTGAACGACGGGCTCACCTCGGCCTGTGGCAACAACGGCGGCACCGTGTGGAGTTACAACCAGGGACTGGCCATCGGCGGCTTCACCGAACTGTGGAAGGCGACCGGGGACGGTGCTCTGCTGGCCACCGCGCGGACGCTGGCCGACGCCGCGATCAGCAGCCCGGCGCTGACCCGGGACGGAGTCCTCACCGAGTCCTGCGACATCGGCTCCGCGTCATGCGACGACAACCAGAAGCAGTTCAAGGGCATCTTCATGCGGAACTTCGCCGACCTCGCGAAGGCCACCGGTTCCAGTGCCTACCAGAGTTACGTTCCGAAGCAGGCGGACACACTGTGGGCGCACGACCGCAGCTCCCTCAACGCCCTCGGCGAACGCTGGGCCGGCATCGGCCCCCAGCAGACCGACTGGCGTACCCAGGCCGGCGCCTTCGGAGCACTCACCGCCGCCACGGGCTGACGACCGGTGGGGTCGGGCAGGAACGAGGGTAGGGCGAGCGCCTCCACCTGGTCGGGGTGAGCCGCCACCAGAACGGGTGGCGGTGAACGCCCGGTGCACCACGAAATGGGAAGACACCGAGGCAGTCGGCGCCCAGGACCGGAACTGGGTCTGGAGCGCCGAGTACGACGGTGCCGCGGGCGGCCGAGGGCTGGTCGTCGACGCCGGTGTCCCGCACAATCAGGCCGTCGGAGCACCAGAAGTGGCGACCACCCAGCTCTTCGCCCGTTCGGAACCACTTCGCCATCCGGCGGGGAGATCTCGCTCCGCCGGCGCCGCGTCAGGGCGCGCAGCGGACGCCGCCGGCGGCGTCGGGACCACCCAGGTCCGTTGCTGCGCCCGGCGTAGCGGACGACGGCGTCGGGGGTCATCATTCGCAGTGCTCGACGTGGCCGATGGCGAAGCCGCAGGTCTCTGGGCAGCCCGTGTGTTCTCCACTGGCGCTGGAGAAACCTGGTCCAGAACGATCTTCAACGCCTCAACGGAGCGGGCCTCCGGGCAGTCCCATTGGGAGGTGTTCTGCCCTCCCCCGGTACGCAGCAGCTCCTCCACTGCTGGTGCCGTGAGGAGGTCCGGCCGTCAGCAGACCCGTCGCTCGGGCCGAAGGCTGCTGTAGGCGATGTTCACGTAATGGTGATTCCGCCGTCGGAGGCCTGCAGGCTGTGAAAGGGAGTACCGTCGGCCCCGGCAGGTACGTCTCGGATGGCGGATGGTGCCGCTGCGCCGCAAAACGTTGCCGCGGATCGACTCGCGTGGCTCGTCGTTCAGTCGGGTGGTCTCGGCCGAGTCGGCCGGTTCCGAGTCGTTGTCCACGGCAGAGCGCTCGATGGCGTCGTTGGTCGCGGCCCAACCGGCCAGCGCCAGACATCGCCTGGCGCTGCCGAGTCCCGTATTGAGGCCGTTATGTCACTCAGCCGCCGCTCTTTCGACGGAACGAACGCTGACTCGCGGCCGGGCCGTGCGCGCCGTGGACCTTCGACTTGTTGGTGCTCGCGGCGAGGTCATTGGCGTCCGCCTGCAGACCACGCTTGCGCGCCAGAGCCTCCCGGAACTTGCGCTTCAAGTCGTCCTGGCCGTCATCATCGGGCGAGAGGGAAGGGCTCTCGCCGTCAACCGACTCTTCGGGCGACGGAGACTCTGTAGCCATGGTGACCTCCTGGGACTGGGCAGTGGAAAGCACAGCTTGTCATGGCGGGCACCGCTCGACATACCCGCTGCCTACGTGGCCAACCACCATCGCGGGTCGTTGACGCTGAACATGGATGAGGACTCTCCGCCGCCGATCAGCGAACCGGACCCTCCACGTTCACCCGCCCCGGCAGCTTGGCCGGCCCGTGTTCCCGCTGCCAGAGGCGCACCGACAGACACGGCAGCGGCCTCTGCGGCGCCCATGCCACCGGATCCGGACCCGTGCCCAGGGTTCCGTCCGGCGCCAACGAGCCTGGGTTGAAGGGCGAGTGGCACCTCCAGAAGGCTTGTCAAAAGCAATGTTTCGAGCCTAGTGTTTCGAAACATGTCTTCTGAAGAGTCACAGCAGAGTCCCGAGCGTTCGGAGGGCGACCCGCGTCCGCTGCGTCAGCTCACGGACCCCAAGGCGATGAGGGCGGTCGCTCATCCGACTCGGCTCGCCCTTCTTGAGGCACTCGTCCAACGCGAACCGCTCACCGCGACAGAGGCAGCCGAGGTAATCGGGGAGTCACCGACGAACTGCGCATTCCACTTGCGGACCTTGGCCAAGTACGGCTTTGTCGAGGAAGCCGGCGAGGCACCCGGGCGACGCAGGCCGTGGCGCCTCAAGCACATCGGCTTTTCCGTGGACACCGACCAGGGCGATGCGGAGATGTCCCATGCGTCCCAGGCGCTGGCGCAGTTGCTGTGGCAGACGTGGCTCGACCGAGCCGGCACGGCGAACGCCCGCCGGTCCCGCTTCGAAGGCCCTTGGCAGCAGGTGACCAGCGGAAACGAGAACCTCGCCTACGTGACGCCGGAGGAGGCGGAGCAACTGATCGCCGACCTCCGGGAGGTCCTCGACCGCTACCGGGACCGCCTGGGCGACCCCTCGCGCCGCCCGCCCGAGAGCCTGCCGGTCGAAATGCTCCTGTTCACCTTCCCGCTCGACGCAACCAAGCCGGAGGCATGAGCAGATGCGACGCCTGTTGGCGCACCGCAACGCACGGCTCTACATAGCCGGAGAGACCCTGTCGACCTTCGGCGACTCAGCACTCTGGCTGGCTCTCGGGATCTGGATCAAGATACTTACCGGAAGTGCCTCGGCCGCAGGCCTGTCGTTCTTCATGCTCGCTCTGGGCACCCTGGCCGGGCCGGCCGGAGGCGCACTGGCCGACCGTCTGCGCCGTCGACCGCTGCTGATCGCCACCAACCTGGCTACCGCGGCAGTCGTCTTGCTTCTGCTGCTGGTCCACGACCAGAGCCAGGTCTGGCTGATCTACGTCGTGATGTTCGGCTTCGGTCTGTCGGCCAGTGTCCTTGGCCCCGCGCAGACGGCGCTCCTGCAGACCTTGGTGCCCGAGGAGCTTCTGGGAGACGCGAACAGCGTCATGCAGACAGCGAGGTGGGGATTGAGACTGCTCACCCCCCTCATCGGCGCCGGGCTCCTCGCAACCTTCGGCGCGACACCGGTGATCATCGGGGACGCCTTGACATTCGGCGTCGCCATCGCCGCACTGCTCGCTCTGCGAGTGGACGAGGAGCAGCCGACGCCCTCCAAGCAGCATTGGTTCGCCGAGGCGACAGCCGGTGCCCGCCACATCCGCGCCAATCCCGCCCTTCGGCAACTGACCGTGGTCGGCGCGCTGACTGTGATTGCCTTCGGGTTCTCCGAGACAGCACTCTTCGCCGTGGTAAGTGAGGGACTGCACCGCCCAGACACGTTCATCGGGGTACTTGTCTTCGCTCAGGGAGCCGGCGCCGTCGGCGCCGGCATCACGGCAGCCGCACTTATGCGGCGCCTCAGCGAAGGCCTGCTCGTCGCCCTGGCCCTGGCCCATGCCGCGGTCGGGTTTCTGCTGCTGGCCACAACGCCGACGGCGACCGTTCTCGCGGGCTCCGCACTCATCGGATCAAGCCTGCCCTGGATCAACGTCGGCACCATGACGCTGTTCCAACGGCGCACACCACCGCAGCTGATGGGCAGGACGGACGCGGCACTCGGCCTTGCACTCTCCACCCCGCAAACGATCGCGATCGCCATGGGCGCAGCGCTGGTCGCCGTGGTGGACTACCAGATCGTCCTGCTGGCCATGGCGAGTCTGATCGCCTCGGCGTCGGCCTACCTGTTCACCCGACCCGAACATCGCCGCAGCGCCCTGACCGCGCCCGCGACAGCTGTCGCAGACACCGCTCCATAGCCGCAATCCCACAGGCGGGACGCGCCACACGAACGTTTTGTCCTGGGGAGATTGTTTGGTTCCGGACCTGGCCCAGCCTGCGTACGGCCATGCGCGCCCACAGGGGTGTCAGTGCCGAGTTCTGGTCGCCCTCGTATGCGCTGGTCGACACGACGGAGAAGGGCTACGCCGTGGGGAGACAAGGGTGCGGGGGTCTACAGCTACCGGCCCGACGTGCTCGGCGGCGCGCACGGCTTGAGTGACTGGCTGGACGCCCACCCCGTCGAGTGGCCCTCCGCGGGCATACCGCCTGCTTCCGGTCGTAAGGTCGGCTCATGGCAGACGAGGATCTCGGTCCGGAAGCCGCGGCGCTGCAGGTCGAGATGGAGCGGACGTACGTGAAGTTGCGGGATCTGGCGGCCGCGACGAGCACCGCCCGCACGAATCAGATGGTGGGCTACGCGTACGGGTATGGGCACGCGATGCTCCGCGAGGGGAACCTGCCCGAGGCACGCAAGCAACTCGCCTGGCTGGCGCTGGAGCTGGGCCGGCTGCAGTCAGCCGGCGGGGGAACGCCGTAGCTGTTGCGTCAGGCGGTGGCGCGCTCCTGAGGGAATCGCAGGCCTGCCTGATGCCGGGCGCGGCATCGGCATCGGCATCGGGAACGCAAGCGCCAGCGGCAGGCCGTCGTTGTGATGCGTTTTAGTGCCTGGTGCTTCGGGTCGGGCATGCGCGATCATGACCGGATGGACGCTCGTTTCCTTGGCATCCCTGAGCTGGTCGAGGCCCCGTCCGTGGCGGTCGTAGTCGACGTCATGCGTGCTTTCACGGTGGCTGCCTGGGCCTTTGCCCAGGGGGCAGAAAAGATCGTTCTTGCTGAGTCGCTGGACGAAGCCCTGGCGCTCAAGGCTCGCCACCCGGATTGGGTGGCGCTGAAAGACGGTCCGCCCGCGCCCGGGTTCGACACCGTCAACTCGCCGGGCCTGCTGCGGTCTGTCGACCTCGGAGGACGGACCGTTGTGCAGAAAACCACGGCAGGGACGGTCGGCGCCCTTGCGGTCAAGGAGGCGTCGCTGGTGCTGTGCGCCAGCTTCGTGGTGGCGGAGGCTACGGCTCGGCTGTTGCGGGCACGCGAGTGTGGCAGTGTCACATTCGTAGTCACCGGCGAAGATGGGCACGCCGATGAAGATCTGGCGTGCGCTCAATTCATCGCTCGGAGGGCCACCGAGGCCGGGACGGATGCGGCTGAGTTCCTCCGCCGCGCCGGCGAGTCGCGCGCCGCCGCCGAGCTGGCGGAGGGAGTCCGTCAAGGAGTCCATCCTGATGACGTCGCACTCTGTCTTGAACTCGACCGGTTCCCCTTTGCCATGGTGGCGACCTTGGAGGACTCGCTCATGGTCCTCCGTCCGTGCACTGTGCCTTCGCCGACCGACAAGGTTGCGATCTGATCGCTGGTGAGGTCCAACTCTCGCCAGGCAAGTACCAGCATCCTGTCGGGTATATGGCTTGATTGAACTGGTCAAATGGTTCGCGGCTGCTGCTGACCGTCAGGGCCGGTTCGCGCCCGACCTCAGCAAGCGACCCTGGCCATCGCTGACGGTGGTGGTCTTGATGGTGTTCTGCTTCTTCGTGCCTGAGACGAAGGCCCGCCGTCCTGGCCGGTTGGCCCTGGGCCGGCGGACCTGGTCTCCGCTCCATCGATCCGCAGCGTGATCCCCGCGGCTTCCGCGTAGGCGAACACGTCCGCCAGGGTGCACGACCCGCACCCGGGGGCGGTCGGGGGACGGCGAAGCGCCGCCGCTTGCACCCGCTGTCGTCCCGATGGCCGATCTCGAGATCGTCGGCTCGGCGTCTCTCGCTTCGGCAGGCCCGGCACCTGCCCGGAACTGTGGCTTCCATCATGGCGAATGTGATCTTGTCCTGGTGAGATCGCCGGATGCTCAGTTTCCTCCTCCGCCTCCTGCCGTTCTGGGTCCGCGAGCCCCTGCTCATCGCGGTCGGGTCCGTTCTCGGCGTACGCATCATGTACCTCGCCGTCCGCGATCACGATCGGGTCGCGGCCGGTCTTGGCGTGGTGTTCCTTGCATTCACCGCAATACGCGTCTACGCGGTGATCCGGGCCCTGCGCGCACGCCGGAGTCCGGCAGCCTCCGCAACCGGGGCGGCAGTCCATGCTGCCGCCCTGCCCCAGGCCCAGGCCCAACCTCAAGCCCAGGCCCAGGCCGGAACCGGGCAGCGTCCCGGTCCGCACACTCCGGAGAAGGCGCACAACGCATGGAGCCAGGCCGTAGCCGCCGTGGCTGTGTTCGGGGCAGTCGGGGCCACGCTGTGGCTGGGCCCACGCTTCATGCCGTCCGACGACAACGCCCCGCAGCCCGCCTCGTGTTCGGACGGGGCACACGAGGAGCTTCCGAAGGCCTACAAGGACACTCCCCGGCCTGTGACCGGTGAAGAGCTGTGCAAGGCCCTCAACCGGCCAGACCTGGCCAAGCTCCTTGGAACGCCTGGAGAGACCGCGACCACTGTTTCCGGCACCAACAACACCGCTGCTCTGACTGATGGGAAGGTCGCCGAACCGGAGGCCCAGGTCACGTTCGACACTTACACCGTGAATGTCTCGGCCACTTACAACGAGCTGTCGACCGACCAGTCCGTGAAGCTGATGAAGTTCGGGGATGAGACGGACATCAAGACGCTCAAGGTTCTCGGTCGGCCCGCGGTCCTCTTCTCGGATCACACCATGAAGATCGAGTTCAATCTCGGGAGTGGCCGATCCGGCGGCCCGGTCGAACAAGGCCCCCTGGCCAGAACGCTGTCCGTGGCCTTGGACCGTAATGACCGAGGCGGCTACTGCGACATCACCGTGTGGAGCACGTCCGGAGCCCTCCCGAACGACAGCGCTCTCCTCAACATCGCCGAGAAGGTTCTTCCAAAGATCCCCGAACGACGTGTCCGATGAGACGCCGACAACACCTCCGCGAAAAGATGCGGGCCAGTCGCGCCGCCGGCGACGGCATCTGTCTTGTGACGGGGATGAATGCCGAGAGTTCCTTTGGGTCGCCGGTGCGCGGGTCGTGCGGCGGGTAGCCGACTGCTCAGCGCCCGACCGACGGCGAAGAGGTTCTGCCAGTCCCAACTTGCCGCGACCTGCGGCCGAGTGACCGGTTTGCCGGGCTGCCGGTGCCCGGCATGGAGACACGACCGGATGAGGTGCTCCTTGCCCGAGCCGATGCTCAGCGTCGCCGTGGACAGCCTCGCGGTGCCCGCCGGGTAGGCAGCGAAACCGAGTGGGACAGGCTCTGGGCCTGGTCTCCATCGACACGGGCCGGGTGGTGCTGCGCTCCAGGCGCGGCACTGAAATGACGCCGACCTTTGCCCGCACTGCGGCAGCACCGCCCAGCAGGGCCCCAACGGTCCTGGCGCTGCGGCGAGATGAAGAAACGGCGTGAATCAAGATCAACCACCAAATCACTACTCCCCCTGCCCACAATGGAACTGACGGGCCCGAACGCGTGCCAACGGAGCTAGAGCGACGTCACGCGATCACAGTGGTCAGCCTTGAGGATCCTGCGGTTTGACCTCGACCTCGCGCAGGCTCTGCTCTTTGAGCTCGGTGCGTGCCTCGGTGCGGTGTCCCCGGGCGATGTAGTCACGCACGACTGCTTCGATGGCGTCCTGGGGCGAGCCGACCCCGGCCAGGACCATCACTTCCACCACCAGTTCGGCATCGAGACTGATGTTGACCTTGGCCACGAGCGGCCCCCTTCGTTGGTCCGGGACTTTAACAGCCGCGCAGCAGCGACTCCTTCCCGCTGCGCTTCGTGGCACAGGACAACAACAGGGCGAACGTTGCTTCATACGGCACTAGTAGTGCCTGGTCAGGTCGGTTGGAGTGGTGCGTGTCCTTGGGGCTTGGTGTGGCGTTGAGGGTGTGTGACTCCGGACGAGATTGCTGTGGTGCGTGGTGAGTTGGAGGGGTTCGCGGCGGAGGTGTTCGAGCCGTTCGCGCGCAAGGATCAGCGTCGGTGGGGGCAGGTGTATCTGCGGGGGTTGCTGACCGACGGCAAGCGCAAGTCGGTGGAGCCGATGGCCGCCCGGCTGGGTGAGGACGGGAACCGTCAGGCGCTGGCCAACTTCATCACCACCAGCCCGTGGGACCCGGCACGCATCCGGGCCCAGCTCGCCTGGCGGATGGAGGAGGCGATCGGGCCCGATGCCTTCGTCTTCGACGACACCGGGTTCCTCAAGGACGGGACGGCCTCGGCCTGCGTGTCGCGGCAGTACACCGGCACCGCGGGCAAGGTCACCAACTGCCAGGTCGGCGTCTCGCTCCACCTCGCCTCCGACCACGCCTCGGCGGCGGTCAACTGGCGGCTGTTCCTGCCCGAGACCTGGGATCCCGCCTCGCCGAAGGCCGATGCGGACAAGGTCGCCCGACGTGCGGCCTGCGGCATCCCGGAC
>NZ_JBVHQB010000034.1:0-68779 GCF_055567635.1 Streptomyces sp. NPDC026500
GACCGTCGTCAAGCAGTACATCGAAAACCAGCAGCGCCCCGTCTGACCGTCACCCCGGAGGCGCAGAGCACTCCGGCGCTTCGCGCCTCCGGGCCAAGGATGGCCTTCACCCCCGCCCTGAAGGGCGGAGCACCGGCCAAGATCAGAGGTAGAAGGCGCCGAACATGCCGAGCGTCACCCCGACCATCTCGTTGTGCTCGCCACGGGCCACCGAGGGGTACTTGCGGCGCAACAGCACACTGCCGCCCACAGCGAGGAGGACAGTCCCACCGACGGTGACGACGGCGAGTGTGAAGGTGCTGAAGTGGTTGAGCAGCCAGAGCGAGATATGCACGGATTCTGGAGCGGACACAACAGCCCAAACGCACGGTGGTGATGAGCCGCTACGGGTGTGGCCAGGAAGTTCACACCACCGAGTGAGAGATCGGCTTCCGCGCAACCCCGTGCGTGCTTGCGTCTCACGCGGTCGTCGGGCAGACGCGGAGCGGTGGGTGGTCTACCGGGCCGGTGGCCTGGCAGGGCGAAGGGTGGACGTTTGACCTTACGCGGCCGGCAGTTGGTCGTACATTCGGAATGTGTAGATCGCGTCGTAGGTCATCAGATTTCCGCTCGAAGCCGGCAGCCCCAGTTGCCGGTTGAGTTGAGTTGTCAGGGGCCCGCAGTGTTCGGCGGCGGGGGCGCTGAAGGCGTCGTCGTAGGCCGAGAACTTGATCACCGGCGGATCCTGCGAGAGCCATTGCGAGGGCCCCGACCGCTTGAGCTGGAAGTCGACCGGCGCGCTCGCTCCGATGGTGCATCGGTGCGACAGCAGAGGGCTCAACAGCCTGAGGCGAAGGCTGAACTGCCCGGTATAGAAGTCGGATCGGTCACCGTACTCCGGCTTGATCGCCAGCCGAAGGAGCCGCGAGTGCTCATCTGCCTCAGTGCCGGTGAGCCCGCCCGGAACGGCGGTGGGTGTGCTGTGCATCGCACCCCATACCTGTGCCTTCGTTCCGTCCGGCAACGGCCCTTCGGCGTGCGTCATGGTGATCGGAGCGAGAGCCACAGTGGCGTTCCCCATCGTCAACTGCGGTGCCGCAGTGTGCACTTCGCACCGCCAGCGCGCGGGGTCGGCCCCGGCCGGAAGGGCGGGGCAGTCGCTGAAGTCGGTTGTGGACTCGGTGGTGTTCGAACTGGACTCCGCGTACGCGAAGCTCGGTGTGTATGTCCCCGCGAGCCCTGCCAGCGCAGCGGCACCGGCGAGAGTGAGCGCGGCGCGGTGGGCCAGAGACGGGCGGCGGCCATCGGTGGTCATGTTCAACATGACCACAGAGTGCTGGCCATGACCGGGCAACCGCTATCAGTGACGTCCCCGCCTCAACCCTGAGCTGACCCTGACGACCTGTCAGGGAGAATGGGTGGTCGCGTCTACGGGGTTCTTGGGGCACTGTAGGGGGCCCGGCAACTCAGCGGCGTACCTGGCACCATGACGCAGTGCACCCTCGGTGCTCTCGCCCCTGCACGTCGCGGAGTTGGCGCGCGATCCGTGGCCGGTCTGCCACGAGCCCCACCAGCGGGGGATCGAGGGGGTACACGCCGGACGACATTCGCAGCGCCCGGGCCGCAGAGACCGAGCGCGCAGAACGCTTTCTCGTTTCCCCGCTCGAAGTGCCCCTGCTCCGATGCGAGCAGGAACTCCCTGAGACGTGCGTCCTGCGCCCCGATGAAGTGGACACCTGTCCCTGGGAGGGCTTGGGCAACGGCCTTGCGTGGACGCCTTGGGCAATGGCCTGGACCCCTTGCGGTGAGAGCATGCGACCCGGTCCTTCTCCCGCCCAGACTGGCCCGCCTCATCGAGGAACAGACCAGCCGTCCTATCGGCCACATCTCGATCCTCGACCAACCCAAGGGCGACCACCCCACGTACCCGCTACCCGGACGCCCGCCCAGCCGACCACGCTCTGCTGACGGCATTCACTCGCTCATGCGTCAACACGGCCTGCCGGGCATCAGCGCCCGCAACACCGCCATGATCGAAGCCGTCGCCGACCTCCCTCCGATCATCGCGAGCGACCTCTTCGGCATCCATCCCGATACCGCGCTGTGATGGGCTCGTTTCGCACGGGACAGCTGGGCCGACTACCTCGCGGCCTGCGAAGTCACGGAGTAGACCCGAAAACCTCAAAAGCAGTCGTTACGCCTGCTCTACCTCACGGTCATTATTCGCTGCCCTTGACTGACTGCCTGACACGAACAGGTTGCACAAAGCTCGTGGGGCAGGTCCCGCCAGGGCGAGCACGTGCGGCACTTCCACGCGATGGCCTCCAGGGTTCAGCGGTGTTCGGCCCAGCGCCGACCACGGACCGGATCGGCCGGCAGCAGCGACTCGATCCGGTCCCGCATCGCATCCGTGATCACTAACCAGACAGGTATATCCGATCAACTGACCAACCCGGCAAGGAGACACGCTCCAGTTTCACCCCCGGCCAGCGCCCCTGCGCGACTCGTACGCGCCCGCGCCAGACGAGGGGGACGGCACATGGCTGAAAGGCGTTGAAAATGCGGCGCCCGAGTCGAGATCGTCCGGGATCATGAAGCATGCTCCCGGATGACTGGCACCTCACCCAAGACGTCGACGACTTCCTCGCCCGAGCCGGGGACTTCCTCTGCTCGCGCGCCGCCTTGCACAACACGCCGCTGACGGACATCGAGAAGCTGCGGATACGCAGGGCGGCCGATCCCGACGACGAAGCCGCCGTTTTCGGCCGACTGGAGTCAGAGGGCGAGGTCCGCGCGATCTTCTATCTCACTCCCCTCGGACGACTGGGCCTCACACCCCTTTCTGTCGAGCAGGTTGAGACCCTCGCTGCACACTTGGCCGGCCTCCGCCACTCACCCGCCAACGTTATCGCGGACCATGACACCGCTGGCGCTTTCGCCGAGTCATGGCAGCAGCACACGGGCGCGGCGTCGGTACCTTTCTGGCGGACGCATCTTTACCGTCTCGGCACACTCACCCCACCGCAGCCGCGCCCGGAGGACCAGGGCCGCCTCACGGACGGTAAGGACCGTGAGCAGATCGTGCGCTGGTGCCGTGAGTTCTGTGTCGACGTCGGGGAGCAGTCCTCCATCGACTTGATCGACGCCGGCTCCTGGGAGGGCTCGCGTTTCGGCGACAGGCACTTCACGTTCTGGGAGACCCCGGAGGGCACCCCCGTCTCGATGGCGGCCTCGACCTCGGTCGTCGGCGGCATGGTCCGGGTGGACCCCGTCTACACCCCGGCCCACCTCCGCGGCCGCGGCTACGCGGGAGCTGTGACGGTCGAGGCGAGCAGGGCCGCGCTGACCGCGGGGGCGACTGACGTTGTCCTGTTCACAGACCCGGACAACGCCACCAGCAACGCCCTCTACCAGCGCATTGGGTACGTCCATGTCGCCGACTTCGCCGGGTACAAGTTCTCCTACGGCGCACCAGAGGCCGGGTGAGGGTCGCCCCTGGACAACGGCCCAGGAAGGCTCGTCAGTGGCCCTCGCACCGGCGATACGGCGGGCTGTGCGCACCATCTGCCGCGGACCGCTGCGCGAATAGTGCATGGATCGAATACTGCTTCTTCACCAGTAGAACGTGCTTGAGGCCCGACTGCTGGTGGGCACCTGGTGTCGGTTGCCTTGTTCGTGGCGGTGCCGCTGGTGCAGCCGGTCTTCTTGGCGGTCACCTTGACGGTGACGTCACGGGAGCGGTCGCTCGACGTGAGGCCGTGCACGGAGGGGGCGGGCGCGCAGGGGGCGCGCCACCTCCGGTTAGGCGAGTGGTTCAAGGTCCGGGTCGCGGTCAAGCCGGACCGCCGGAAAGCGGTCGGCCGGGCGTCGGTTCCACGGCGCGTTGGCGACCATCGAGCGCAGCAGCGGGTGGGGTTCCTCACGCCCGAGTTCGTAGGCCGTCGTCGTACTGGCCAGGAGCCGCCAGTTCGTGCCGTCGGAGATGAAGCGCACGTCGCCGTTGGTGGCGGTGGTCACGATCGACTCGGTGGTGTCCCAGACCGTGTACGGGAATCCCTTGCCCATCGAACAGGTCACGTTGTGGCTGACGGCCCCGTCGAGGCAGTACTTGCCCAGCAGGGTGGTCTTCGCGCAGCTGGGATGGGCGTAGGACATGTTCGCGCCGCTCGCCGAAATCACGGCAACGTCGGGGTCCAGCTTTTCGGCAAACGGCTTTCCCGTCGACTCGGCGGCACCGTCTCCTGTGCTTCGGCATGACGCGCGCCGAAGCACAGGAGCTCGCCACCCGGCCCCTGCCATCGCTGCCCGCGACCTGACAGGGCGACGGCGACAGAGAGGCAAGGTCGACGCGGCACTCCGAAGCCGGACGAGCAAAGATCATTTTGTTAGGAGTTCTTGGGGTCCGGGCAGTCCAGGTCGACTCGTTGGACCGGTGGATCGCATCCCGAACGGCGTCCTCGTCGGCCTGCACCGGCTGCGCGGTCACCGGCACGCAGTTCCCACCGGCTGAGGCCGGCAGCATCATCGCGCGCCGGTGACAGCCTCCGGCGCAGCTGCCTGGTGGTGGCGATGCGGTGCCGGGCGAGACCGGCCAGCACCTGGCCTCGTCGCGGACCCCGGATACGAAGTCGACCGTGCCGGGGCCAGCAGGGCCCGGCTGCGGCCGGCATCCGGCCAGGTCCGGGCGACGCGGTGGGTTTCGTAACGCGCCCGATTCATCGGTCGTCCGACCGATCCGGTAAACCGTTGCACGGGTCATCGTGGCGGCATGACTGAAACCCCCCACCACGACCCCGCGGAGCCGGCCGACGCCACCCGCAGATCCATCCTCACCACCCTGGGCGGCGCAGCCCTCGGCGTGGCCGCTCTCGGAATCCCGGCTTCGCGCGCAGCAGCCGCAGACCAGGGCAACAGGCCCCAAGCCGCCGCCGGACCGACCGCTGCCTGTGTCCTGACACCCGAGCAGACCGAAGGCCCCTACTATCTGGACCTCGAAACGGTCCGCAGGAACATCACCGAGGGCAAGGCGGGCGTCCCACTCACCCTCCGCGTGACGGTCGTCGACATCGCGACCTGCTTCCCGTTGCCCAACACGGCGGTCGATATCTGGCATTGCGACGCGCTCGGTGTCTACTCCGGCTACGCCGCGGGCGGCTCAACACCGGACACCACATTCCTGCGAGGCGTGCAGCTGACCGACTCCGCCGGCGTCGCGGAATTCACCACCGTCTATCCCGGCTGGTACGTCGGCCGCGCACTCCACATCCACGTCAAAACCCATGCTGGCGGAACCGTGTCCAACGGGACGTACCACGGAGGCCACGTATCCCACACGGGCCAGCTCTACTTCCCCGAGACGTACAACACCAAGATCGCCGCCTTGACCCCGTACCGGAACAACACGGCCACCCGCACCCTCAACGCAAGGGACGGCATATACCGCAACGGCGGGTCCTCGACCCTGCTGAGCATCACCCAGGCGAGCAGTGACCTCGGCAAGGGAGTAACCGGCACCGTGATACTCGGTGTCAATCCCGTCGCAACGCCCTGACGCACCCTCCCGAGGGCGGCCGAGCCGATGAGACCGGAAGGTTTCGCCCAGGAAGCCCGCGGCCAGGAACCGGGGATGACCCGGCACAGGACATGTGAGTTATGCGGAGCGGCGCTGACCGCCGGATCGCACGGCGGTCGGCCGGCTCGGTATTGCTCCAGTGCGTGCCGGCAACGGGCGTTCAGACAACGCTCGATGCACAAAGGCTCCGGAAGGGAAGGGCCAACCGCACCGGATGTCTCCCCTCCGGGCTCGGGTCGCGGGCTGCCGCAAGCGCTCGACTCCTTCGTGGGGCGACGGCAGGAACTCTCCGTCCTGCGCACCCTGCTGAGGACGTCGCGCTTGCTCACGCTGACCGGTGCCGGTGGCGTCGGCAAGACGCGGCTGGCGCTGGAGTTCGCCAAAGGGCTGCCTGAGCGCTACGCCCGGGTGGACCTGATCGAACTCGAGTCGCTGCACGACGACGCTCCGCTCGCGCAGTCCGTGGCCAGCGCGCTGGGCGTGGGCAGGCGAGCGGAGTGGCCCGGCACCCACGCTCTGGTCCGTGCGATCGGCAACACCTCCCGGCTGCTGATCCTGGACAACTGCGAACATCTGGCGGAGCCGTGCGCTCGGCTGGCCGCGACCCTGCTGAGCCACTGCCCCCGGTTGCGGATCCTGGCCACCAGCCGGGAGGCGCTGCGGGTTCCCGGAGAGACGGTGTTCCGGGTTGGCGAGCTGTCTCTGCCGCCGACAAGCACCGGGGACGACCCTGACGCCCTTTTGCGCTCGGATGCCGTCCGCTTGTTTGTCGAACGTGCCGCCGGCTGTGTGCCTGGCTTCACCCTCGGGCGTGGCAACGGTGCGACTGTCGCCGAGATATGCCGTCACCTGGACGGTCTGACGCTCGCCATCGAGCTCGCGGCGCGGCGCGTCGGCACCCTTCCACTGGACGACATCCTTGCCGCACTGAACGACCGGCCGTTCCAGCTGTCGCTCTTGACCGACGGAAGCCGGACAGGTCCCCGTCGTCACACCGGACTGACCGCCGCGATCGCCTGGAGCCATCGACTGCTCGAGCCGACGGAACAGGCGGTCTTCCGGCGCCTCGCGGTACTCGTCGGAGGATTCGACGCGGGGGCCGCGGAGGCAGTCTGCGCCGGCGGCACCGTCGCCCCCCGACAAGTTCTCCGCATCCTGTGCGCACTTGAGGCCAAGTCGCTGATCGTACGGCTGCCGGACAACGCACATCCCGCGCGGTTCCGGCAGCTGAGCGCCGTTCGCGCCTGCGCCATGGAACACCTGATCGCGTCGGGCGAGCTGGACGCCGTACGGCGGCAGTCCCTCGACTGGCTGAACAGACTCACGGAACGGGGCGGTGGCGAGGTGTTCGCCGACCAGGCTGTTGGGCCGCTCACCGGCGAACGGGACAATCTCGCGGCGGCCTTGGCCGACACCGGAGGCGGCGGTGGCGCTTCGCGCGACCGGCTGGCCCTGGAACTGGCCCGCGTGTACTACCAGCATGAACAGCCTTCGGCTGCCCGCTCGCTACTGGACAAACTTCTGCGGCTGCCTGCCGGGCCCGCCCTCGACGGTGCGGTGGCGGCACTCGCCACCCGTGTCGCCTGTCAGCAGACCGACCTGGCCGGAGCACTACGCCTTGGTGAGCAGGCGGTACGCCAGGAGAGCACGCGCGACCACCCCGCCGGTCTCGCCAATGCCCTGGACGCGCGGGCGGCAGCACGGCTGTGCCGCGGTGAATTCGCCGCCGCCGTCGAGGACCTGCGCGAGTGCCTGCGTATCGTCTGTGCGCTCGGCCGACGAGAGGACACCGCATGGTGCACCCATCACCTGGCTTGGGCTCTGCTCCAGGCGGGCGCGGAGGCCGAGGCCGACTTGCTCATGGCTCGTTGCCTTCCGGTGCTCAAGGAGCAGGCTCACTGGAGCCGGGCTGCCGCCGCCCTGCACACCGCCGGCGCCGTACGGCTGTCCCTGGGCCGTCTGGACAACGCCGAGGAACTGTTCGGCGAGGTGCTCCGCATCGTCCCCGAAGCAAGCTTCCACGCGCTGTACCCGGTCGAGGGCCTGGCCCTCGTGGCCGCCGAGCGCGGTGACTTGCGGCGAGCGCTGCGCTTGTACGAGGCGAGCGCACTTGCACGCCGCCGGTTGGACACCGAGCCGGAGGACCCATGGCGCCAGCGAGTGGAACTGACGGCGGCTCGTGCGCGGGCAGGGCTGTCGGCAGCTGCGCAGGACGCGGCCGTCAGCGGTGGACGTCGGCTGCGCGGGGACCGGCTCGTCGCATACGCCCTGCGGAGGGGAAGCGGCAACCCTCGCTCGGCGTCTTACGCCACGGCGGTCGTCGTGGACCAGTTCCCTCTCACGGGCCGGGAGTTCATGGTCGCTGAGCTCGTCGCCGAGGGGCTGACCAACCGCCAGATCGCCGAGCAGCTGGGTCTTTCGGCGCATACCGTCGCCACGCACCTGGACAAGATCCGCGACAAACTGGGCCTGCGCTCACGCACTCGGATCGCTGTGTGGGCGGCCACACGAAGCAAGGACGATGCCTGACGACGCGAGAGCGTCGCCCGCTACCGGGACTATTCGCAGTCCACCGGGCTTCGGCCCGGTGGTGAAGCGAATCTGGGACTGCTCTGACCTCGGATGTCAGCACGGATCCGCAGTGTTGACCTGGCGCATGTCAGAGCGGCTGGTTCTGCTGCTCGATGTACTAGTTCACCGGTCCACTCGTGCATGGGTGTCGGGCTGGGCGCGGGTGCGTGGGCGTGAGCGGACCCATCGTCCGGGCTCCTCGTCTCGATGCCCCTGCCGTCCGCGGCCACCGGGCGACTCTAGCGGTGGTTCATCGCGGGGTCAGTAAGGGGAGAACCGCTGGGTGCCGAGACGGCCGGAGAGCAGCTCGGCCTCGCGCGGCTCGCGGGACAGGTCGGCGGGGAACTGCCGCGGAAGACACAGGATTTGGCCACCGCAGGGACGCGGACGTGCGGTTCGGGACGGAGCGGATCGGCGCGTACCGGCTGCTCCCGTGGCAGGATCGCGCACAGTGCGACGCGGACCGGTCCACCCCGAACCCCTCACTCACCGGGTCGGCGGCCTGGGACATCTGCCATCCGTGACGCGGTCACGGCCGGGTGGTCGACCGCAACCATGGTCAGCTGTGCGGCGTGTGATCCGGTGGGGCGGCTTTCGTCTGTTCCCGACCGGAAGGCGAGGGGGCGCGATGACGCAGGAGCAGACCGGGGACACGACGTCGCGGACGAGTCCGGGCGCGAGGCGGCCCAGGACAGTGCGAGGCCATGCGCTGCGCTGGGTGTTCCGCCTGGTCATGGCTGCCTTGATCCTGCTGCTCGCCATGCGCACCTACGAGGAGACGGGCGTCGCGCACGCACGGTCGAACGGGACGCTGCACACGGCCGAGGCCACCATTACGAAGCTGACGTCCCACACGACCAGTGGGAGAGACGGCGGAGGCCAGGACGGCGGCAGCGGCGTGTGGATCGTCACCACCAAGTACACGATCGAACTGCGCGTCGGTGACGAGAGGAAGACGGTGGACGGCGTTCCGGACGATTCCGCGAACGACCTCCAGGAGGGACAGCGGGTCCAGGCGGGCCTGTGGCACGGGCGGGTCGTGGAGATCGACGGGCGTGGCGTGTGGCCCGGCTGGCATCCCGGTGGGTGGGACATGGCACTGTTCATGCTCTACCCGTTGATCATGGGGTACCTGATCGCCCTCGCCCTGGCCGCTGCCGCGTACCTGGCCGGCCTCGGCGGCCGGGTGCGGCTGGTGCGGCGGGACCGGTCCCCGGCGGTGGCGTTCGGGTTCCTCGTCGGGACGGCGGCGAGCTTCGTGCTCATGGGGTGCGCCGCTTTCGGGAACAGCATCGCGTACTGGCCGGTCGTTCCCGTCGGAGCCGGAACCGCCGCCGCGCTGGTGGGGCTGAGAGGAGTGCTCCGGCGGGCCCAGGCCACCCGCGTCGAGGACTCACCCAGCGGGAACGCACCGGCCCAGGTCTGATGGCCGGGGCGCGGCCGCCCAGGGGACCGCTCTGGAATGATCATGCAAACTCGGTGGAGAATGGAGACGCGCTGGTGTCAGCGTTGGACGGGACGGCGACGACGCTGGTCGGCAGATCCGAGGAACTGAGGCGGTTCGACTCGGTGATCGCCGGTCTGGGGAAGGGCGGCGTCCCCGCCGTGGTCGACGTCGCCGCAGACGCCGGTATGGGGAAGAGTCGGCTGCTGAGCGAATTTTGTGCGCGGGCGCGTGGGCTGACCGTGCTGCGCGGCAGGGCCACGGAGTACGAGCGGCACACTCCGTTCCAGACGTTCACGGACGCGTTCGCCGACGTCGATCGTGCCTTTCTCGACTCGCACGACGTACCCGAGGCGGCGGCACCGGTGCTGTACGGCGCCGACAGTGTGCACGGCGCCGCGTCGGGCACGGGCAACCGCGATCGATTCGGCCTCTATCGTGCCGTCACGGAAGTGCTGAGCAGGCTCGGGGAGCGGAGCGGGTTGGTGATGGCCCTGGACGACCTGCACTGGGCGGATCCCGCGTCCCTGGAGCTGTTGGACCACTTGATCCGACACCGGGCGTCAGGCCGGGTGCTGCTGGTCGTGGCCCGGCGCGAACGACAGACGCCACACTCGCTTGCCGCCGCTCTGACACGCGGCGTCGACAGCGGAGCCGTACTGCGCATGCCGCTGCGGCCGCTGCCCGAGCAGGACTCGATCGAGGCGCTGGCCGCCGACCTGCCACCGGGCGACGCCAGCAAGATCTATGAATCCAGCGAGGGCAACCCGCTCTATCTCCTCTCCCTCATGCACGCCTACCGGCACGGCGCGTCGTCGCGCGGCACCACCGTCCGGGTCCACGACGACACCGCGTCCGGCGTGCCGAGCGGACTGGGATCGCTGCTGCTGGACGAACTGACCGCGCTGACCGAGGCGCAGCGCCGTACCGTCGAAGCGGTGGCGGTCCTCGGTGACCATGCCACGCCCGCGATGCTGAGCCTGACGACCGGACCCAACACGGCGGAGGAACTCGACGACTGCATCGGTGCATTGGCGCGACGGGATCTGCTGCGCAGGGGGTCCGACGGGCGCTGGACCCTGCGCCACCCGCTGCTGCGGGCACTGGTCTACGAGAACACCCCCGCACCGCGCCGTGCCGAGATCCACCGGGGCGCGGCGGACGAACTGGCGCGGGCAGGAGCCTCCGCCGCCGAGCGGGCTCATCATGTCGAGAGGTCGCTGGTCGGCTGGGATCCGGTGTCGGCGGCCGTGTTGAGCGAGGCGGCCGCCCAATTCGCCCACACGGCGCCCGCTACCGCCGCTCATCTGCTGCAGGTCGTCCTCCGACTCATGCCGGAGGCACCCGCCCACGCCCAGCAGCGTGGGGATTTGACGCTGGCGCGCGCCAGAGCCCTCGGTGTGGGCGGCAGCCTGCGGGAGAGCCGCGATCTGCTCCACACGCTGATCAGCAGGTCCGGGCCGGACGACGCATCGCTGCGCGGGGACGCGATAGCGCTGTGCGCGATGATGGAACGGCACCTCGGACACTCCCCGGAAGCGATCGCCCTGCTGCAACGGGAACTGGTCCGCAGCCCTGGTCCTGAGCCCCGCCAAGCGGTCTCCCTGGGGCTCGCGCTGGGCATGGCGGCCCTGAACACCGTCTCCTACCCCGACGTACGCGACGACCTCGAGCGGACGCTCGCGACGGCCCGCTCCCACGGCGACCTCATGGGTGAGATGGGGGCCCTGGCGCTGGGGTCGTTGGGCGAGGCTTACGAAGGGGAGACGGAGGCGGCCCGCCGGTTCGCCGATGCCGCCGCCGGGCTCGCCGACGGTCTGACCGACCCCAACCTCACGGAACTGTGCGAGTCACTCGTGTGGCTGGCCTGGGCGGAAGCCCTGCTGGAGCGCTACACCGACGCGGAACGTCACGCCGACCGGGGGCTGGACATCGCCCGTCGAAGCGGCCAGGTCCACGTCATGCCACACCTGCTGAGCAGCAAGGCCTTCGTGCACCTCAACACCTGTCGGCTGCCGTCCGCCCTGGAGTCGGCGGAGGAGGCGGAATCCGTCGCACGAGCCATCGGCAGCAGCGATCTCCTGGCCTTCACCCTGTGTTTCAAGGCGCTGATCCTGCTCCCGCACCGCCCCCTGGGCGACACCGGGGCCTTGCTGACCGCCGAGGAGGCCGTGGCCGCGGCCGGCGGAAGCCGCCACTGGTGGGCGTCGCTGGCCGGCTGCGTGCTCGGTCACACGGCGCTCGTGAGCGGCGACCAGTACCGCGCGCAGGACGCCATCCTGAGGGCGGGCGGTCCTGAACTGCTGGGGCTGCAACCCTCCATACGCCCAGGCCAGCTGGACACCCTCGTCAGCACCGCCCTCGCGATCGGCGACACCGAGCAGGCCGCGCGCTGGGCCGCACGAGCCGTCGAGGAGGCCGACCGGATGGGGCTGCACGGCCAGCGCGGGGCGGCACTGCGGGCCGAGGCGGCGCTCGCCCAGCACCAGGGTGACGCCCGCGCGGCCGCAGACCTCTTCGAGCGTGCCGCGCAGGCGTACGCACCCTCCGGCGCGAGGCTCTGGGAGGCGTACTCGCTGCTGCTGGCGACGACCCAGGCACAGGCCGCGGGCGACGGTCCGCGCGCCGTCGCGATGTGGGAGCGGGCCCGCCGTATCGCCGACGACGGCGGCGCGCGCCTGCTGTCCGACCTGGCCGCGCTCGTGCGTCCCCAAGCCGAGGAGGCACCCCTCGCTCCCACGGAACTCGATCAACTGACCGCACGTGAATGGGAGATCGCGGAACTCGTCGCCGAAGGACTGAGCAACCAGGCCATCGCGACCAAGCTGTACCTCAGCCGCCGTACGGTCGAGACCCACCTCTCGGCGATCTACCGGAAGACCTCCGTGTCGTCCCGCTCGGCGCTGGCGGGCCTCATGACGCGCACGGTCCTGGACCGGCGCGCGCGTGAACAATGAAACTCAGGCCGTGGCGTCCCGGTAGTCGCCGAGACAGCGGAAGGCGCCTCCGGTCGCCCGGAACAGGTACATCGCGTCCGCGTACCGGTAGGTGGACGCGTCGTAGCGCAGCCGTTTGGTGATCCCCCGGTAGTCGGTCTCGCGCAACCGGCCCATGATCGCGCCCCGTTCCGCGCGCGACGCGCCCAGGGCCGTCATGGCGCGGGCCACGAAGAGCGTCGCGTCGTAGGCCTCGGCGGAGTACCAGGGCGGTGCGGTGTCGAAGCGGGCGCGGTAGGCGGCGACGAAGGACTTCGCGGCCGTCACCCGGGCCGGATCGAGGAAGGCGGTGGCGAACACCCATCCGTCGGCGGCGTCGCCCGCCGAGGTGAGGAAGCGGGGATCGAGGGCGCGTTGGCCGGCCAGCCGCGCACCGGAGTAGCCGGCGGAGCGCAGCGCCCGGGCCAGCTGTGCGGCCCGCGCGTACCCGCCGCCGAACACCACCGCGTCCGCTCCCGCATCCGTCACCGACTCCGCGAGGGCCCGGAAGTCACGGTCCGCGCCGTCCTCGGCGGCGAGGGTGCGCCGGACCGTGGCGCGCTGCCCGGATCGGACGGCCTCGTCGACGTCGGCGCACAGACGCCAGCTGAAGTCGCCCTCGGCGGCATCGTCGATCAGCACCGTCCTGCGGGCCCCGGCGGTGCGGACGAGGTACGCGACGACCGGCGCCGCCAGGGTCGCGTCATCGGGGCGGGTGGCCGCGTACACCCGGTACTTGGTGGGGTCCACCTCGTTCAGTCCGACCGACACGGTGACCATCGGGAGCCGTGCCTGCTGGTAGAGGCCGAGGGTGGCCTTCGCACAGGCGTCGGTGGTCGGCCCGAGCACCGCGCGGACCCGGTCGTCGGCCGCCAGCCGCCGGGCGACCTGCCGCGCCCGGGTCGCGCTGCCTTCGTCGTCGTGCACCTGGAGCGCCAGGTCGAAGCCGCGCCCGGCGCGGGAGTTGAGGTGGTCAAGGGCGAGCCGGACGCCGTTCTCCTGGGCGCGGCCCGTCGTACGGCCGCTGCCGCTCAGGTCGGCGTGCAGGGCGACTACCAGGCGGGGGAGCCGGGTTCCGCTTCCCTGGGCCGAGGTGCGGCCGGGACGGTTCGCCGTCCACCACGCTGCCGTTCCGCCGGCCGCCAGGACCCCGGCGGCCGAGCCCAGTACCAGGAAGCGGCGGCGCGTGGCGCCTGCCGGACCGACGGCCGTCTCATCGCCGGGCGCTGCGTCGGCCACCGTCGCTCCGGACGCTCCGGACACCTCGGTCGCGTCGACGGCGGGCAAAGCGAGCACGGCGGCCGAACGGCGCGCGATCAGCCGGGTAAGGGGCTCCGGCAACCAGCCCCCGTCCTCGCCCGTACCGTCCAGGGCCCGACGTATCTCAGCCACGGCCGGCCGGGAGCCGGGCTCCTTCGCCAGGCACCCCCGCAGCAGTGGCAGCAACGACTCCGGTACGCCGTCCAGTTCCGGCTCGTCATGGACCGTGCGCACCAGCATCCCGGCCGCGGAGCCATGCCCGAAGGGGCGCTCGCCCGTCACGGCATACACCAGCAGACAGCCGAGCGAGAAGACGTCACTGGCCGGCCCGATCTCCCGGCCCCTGCCCTGCGCCTGTTCGGGGGAGAGGAACCCGGGGGAGCCGACCACCATCCCGCTGGCGGTGAGCGCGGTGTCCTCCGGCATCCGGGCGATACCGAAGTCGATCATCCGGGGGCCGTCGACGGCGAGCAGCACATTGCCGGGTTTGACGTCCCGGTGCACCAGCCCCGCCCCGTGCACCGCGTCCAGTGCCTCGGCCAGCCGCGCGCCCAGGACGCGGACGGTCCCGTACGGCAGTGGCCCGCACTCCTCCACCGCCTCCGCCAGTGAGGGCCCCGGCACGAACGCCGTGGCGAGCCACGGCGACTCCGCGTCCGGGTCCGCGTCGAGCAGCGGTACCACCCAGGGGTTGGCGACTCGGCCCCCCGTCTCCACCTCACGGCGGAAACGGGCCCGGAACCCCGCGTCGTCCGCGTGCGCCGCACGGATCACCTTCACCGCGGCGAGCGCGCCTCCGGCAGAGCGGGCCAGGTACACCACACCCATGCCGCCCGCGCCCAGCCGGCGCAGCAGCCGGTAGCCCGCGATCCTGGCCGGGTCGGCGCCGCGCAACGGCTGCATCAGCGCCTCACCCGGTGGACACCTGGTACGGGCGCCCCATCAGGTGGACACCTGGTACGGCGCCACGCCCTGGTACGCGAACCGGCCGCCGTCGACCTTCCACAGGTAGACCCCGCTGCCGTCGATGACCAGGGCCCCGGTCGTCTTGTCGAACGCGAGGTTCCGGCTGATCCCCTTGTACGTGGCCGAGCGCAGCGCCGTCGTCAGGTTCTGCCGGGTGCGGCGCCCGGCGGTCAGCGAGCGCAGACCGCGTACGGAAAGTTGCGCCACGTCGTACGTCTCGACGGCGTACCGCTCCGGCTCCGCGTCGAAACGCTTGCGGTAAGCGGCCCTGAACGCCTTCGCCTCGGGTGCCACGGTGGCGTCCATGACCGGGGCGACGATCACCCAGCCGTCGGCCGCGTCCCCCGCGGCGGACAGGAACCGTGCGTCGAGCACCCCCTGGGCGGCGGCCCTGGCCCCTGGGAAGTCACGGCTGCCCAGTTCCCGGGCCAGCAGCGCTGCCCGGTCGTGGTAACCGGCGAACACCACGGAGTCCGCGCCCCCGTCGAGCAGGGCATCCAGGGTCGGCCCGAAGTCGGTGCGCAGGGCGCTGACCACCTTCGGCACGGCCGGCTGCCGTTCCTTCCGCAGGATGTTGGCGAGGGTGCTGCTGATCTCCCAGCCGTAGGCGTCCGCCGCCCGGTCGTCGACGATCCCGACCGTGCGCGACTTCGCGGTGCCGCGCACATACGCGTCCAGGTAGAACGGCAGGACCGCGTCCGTCACCCGGGCGTGCAGGAAGGACCGGCTGCCCATCACGCCCAGCACGGTGGCGCCGGGCGACACCGCGATCAGGGGCAGCGAGGCCGCGTCGTACGCCGCCAGCGAGGCCAGGGCGGTGGCGTCCGTGGTGGGCCCGATCACGGCCAGCACGGAACGGTCGGCGACGAGCTTCGCGGCCGCCTCGGGTGCCCGGGCCGGATCGCCACCGTCGTCCACCGTCTTCACAGCGAGAACGAAGGGACTGTCCGAACGGGAGTTGAACTCGTCGACCGCCAGCCGCAGCCCCCGCTCCTGAGCCCGGCCGACCGCCTTCTGATCGCCGCTCAGGTCGGCGTGCAGACCGAGGGTGTACACGGGACTGCTGGAGTTCGGGGCGGCGTTGTCGTTCTCGCCGTCACCGGAGAGCGCCGCCCACGCGGCCAGTCCGCCCCCGGCCGTGACCACCGCCGCGCCTCCGGCCAGCAGGAGGAAACGGCGTCTGCCGACGGCACGGACCGCGGGCTGCGCGGCCGCCGTGTCCGTCGCAGCGGTGCCGACGGACGCGGCGTCGACCTCGGTCTCGTCGATGGAGGGCAGCGCGAGCCCGGCGGCCGACCGTTCCGCGATCAGCCTGACCAACGGCTCGGGCAGCCAGGCCTCGTCGCCGGGGGCCGACTCCGTTTCGCCGGGAATCCTGTCGTCCTCGGGTTCTGGAGGACGTACGACGCGCAAGGCCTCCCGCGGGTCGGAAGGCGAGGCGGGCGACGAGGGCGACAAGGGCGCGGCGACCGTGAGGGCCTCGGACAGAGCCTCGGCCGTAGGCCGCAGCTCCGGGTCCTTCTCCAGACAACTGCTCACCACCTCGGCGAGCTCCGCCGGAACACCCTCCAGATCCGGCGCGTCGTGCACCGTCCGGTACAGCAGCGCGTCGATCGACCCGGTGCCGAACGGAAGGCGCCCCGTCGCGGCGAAGGCCAGCGCGCAGCCCAACGAGAAGACGTCTCCGGCCGGTCCCGGATCCCGCCCGCCCCGCGCCTGTTCCGGTGGCAGGAACCCCGGCGTGCCCACCACGACACCGGTCGAGGTGAGCGCAGCGTCCTCAAAATTGCGGGCCACACCGAAGTCGATCAGCCGTGGGCCGTCGAGCGCCAGCAGCACATTGCCCGGCTTGACGTCCCGGTGCACGAGACCGGCCGCGTGCAGCTCCCGCAGCGCCTCGGCGAGCCGCGCCCCGAGCACCCGCAGGCTCGGCACCGGCAGCGGCCCGTGCGCGGCGAGAGCCTCGGCGAGCGAGGGACCGGGGACGAAGGTGGTCGCGAGCCAGGGCTGTGCCGCCTCGGGGTCCGCGTCCACCAGGGACGCCACCCACGGGCTGGTCATCCGGCGGGCCGTGTCCGCCTCACGCCGGAATCGCTCCCGGAAATCGGGGTCCTCGGCGTACTCGGCCTGAATCACCTTCAGCGCGACCAGAGTTCCGCCGGCCGAGCGGGCCAGGTACACCACCCCCATACCGCCCGCACCGAGCCGTCCCAGCAGCCGGTAGCCCGCCAGCCTGGCAGGATCCGAAGTTCGCAGCGGCTCCATCACTTCCCCTTCAGCCGCTGCTCGATGCGCGTCAGCATCTGAGCCAGGGCCTTGCTCCCCAGTTGTTCGAGTTCCTGCGCGGTGTTGCCCTTCGCGCCCGTCACGGAGACGGCCACGACGACCGTGCCCAGCCGGGCGACCATCCACCGGTACGGCTGTGCGGCACCGCCGTTCTCCACGTAATCGCCGGCCTCGAGTACGGAGTCGTCGGCGTACTCCTGCTCGCGGGCGCCGAAGGGCGTGCCGAGCGACATGAGACCCGTGATCCGCTCGTCGGACCGGGGCCGCTGCTCCGGGCAACGAAGCACCTCTTCGAGGGTGGTGCTCAGCTGCTCGTCGGCGCCGAGGACGGAGGCATGCACGGTGGCGACCGCCGTCACCTTGACCGCGCCTTTGCCTGCGCCGGCCGGCAGCCGACTGTAGCGGGACGTGCTCGCCAGCATCCCGCGCGAGAGCTTCTCACGCTGCCAGCGGCAGTCCTCGTTCAGCGCGGCCCAGGTGCCCGGGGTGCTCTCGGCCGGAGTCTGGGCGACGAAACTCCGCCCCCAGCCGGCCGGGGCGAGCACGACGGATTCGGCCAGCCGGCGCCCGTCCTTCGAGGTCCGGGGGACGAGGGAGGCATCGGGCGTGAAGACGGAAGAGGCGGCGGACGCGCCGGCCGACGGGGTCTCCCCCCTGACCGGCGAGGAACTGGCCGAGGCGCGCGGCGAAGTACCGGCCGAGGGCGAATCGCTCTGCCGCGAAAGCTGGTTGTCCGTCCCCTGGGCCGAACACCCGGCCAGCAGAGTCCCCGCGACCAGCAGCGTCATCCAACTGCCCCGCATCCCATGGGCGTTGCTTGTCACTCAGTCCCCTCACACCGCCGTGCCATTCGACTCGTCGAACATAGATGGCCGGGAGGGAACGGACCTCCGTAGAACCACGTATCTGGTTACGTAATCCGCAAGCGGAACGACGACAGTCGCGGTCAGCACCAACGGGCCCGCAACACGCACAGGAACCGTTCGAAGAAGACGACCGGGATACGCCCATCGGGGAACAGGGCGGAGGCGACGGCGCCCAGCGTCGTCTTCACCGCCACCGGCGCCCAGAACAGTACGGGCCGCACGATGCCCAGTGGAGGCGAGCCGTGTTAGCGCCTCAGCAGCCCGCGACCCCCGACGGGGACGGTCGCCCAGACCGAGCCGACGATTCCGACCAGCGTGGACGCCTGTGCAGGGCCGATCCACCACGGTATGCCGGGCACCATCGGCCTCCCGAGTACGGCGAAGCCCAGTGACGTCCCGGCCAGCCCGTCGTGCGTGACGTGGTCCCAGAGCCCGTGGGTGATCGTGCCTCGGCGCTGGGTTTGACCTTGGCACGTGACAGTTAAGCGACCAGACCGGAAAGGACGCGCGCAGGACGATCTTCACAAAGCGGGCAGTTTGTCAGAACGCTCTTCCGACGTACCTGGGCGCGATGGGCGGTCTGTCAAGAGAGGCCCTGGCGCCTGACATCAGCAACTGACACCAACAGCGACGGACCGACCCGGACGAGCGCGGCCTCCAACGGTCACCCCATCCTCGCAAGGCTGACATCCCTCGGACCTCCAGGGGGACCGCGATCGACCTGATAAGGATGAGGCCAACCTCCAAGCCGTTCCGCCAACCGCGCGTACACTGCCGCTCGCAGTTCGAGGAGCAAACATGGAGGACGACGGCATTGGCGGATGTGGCCAGGTTCCCTGGGCGAGCAGGGCGCATTGTTGTGCTTGCCTTGGCGCCTTGCGGTTGGGTGGCCGCCCCGATCTCCACACTTGTAGAGGTGCCCCACCTCATTTGGCCCGGATCGGTCCTGTTTCTCGTGGTCGGTGTACTTCTTGCCCGGGAGTGGGGACGGGTCTGGCATCGACAGGCCCCCTACGACGTGCAGCGGCGAGTCCCGGAGCCTCCGAACTAGCGGTGGTTTGTTGACGGCGGGTCATAGCTGCAGTAGGCCGGTGGGGAGGAACTGACGGGCCTCGGAGTGAGCACACTGCTCCCGCCGCCGGCCGCGGCCAAAGCCTCGATCGACAAGGCGGTCTTCGGCCAGGTGGTCAACAGGCACCGCATCTCCACTCCGGCGACGTTCCTGCCGGACGAGATCGACCAGGTCCCCGGCGGTTGCAAGCTCGTCGTCAAGCTGCGTCGCGGGCAGGGCTCGAAGGACCTGTACTCCTGCTCCACCAAGGCGCAGGCGAAAATCCTGTGCGAACTGGTCACCGACCCCATCGTGCACGCGGCCTACAACCCGGCCGGCCGTGACCTCCAGCCCTTTGTCGATCTCGTCGACAAAGGGCTGGAGGCCATCCTCGCTGCCGTCAATGAACTCGCCGACGAGTCGACCGCCGACGTCACTGTCTCCACCGCCACAAGGCCAAGGGGCGCGAATGGCTCACCGTGAAGATCGCAGACGACTTCCCGGAGCCGAAAGACACCGACCAGCACGACCACCGGGGCCGCCCGATTCCGGAACCTGTGAGCGACACCGACGCCCGCCTCGCCCACGTCGCCGTCACCCGTGCCCGCAGCCGACTCGACCTCGGCAGCCTGTCAAGGATCGACAGCCACCCCGGAACCGGCCGGACGGCAGCCCGAGCCGTCGCCGCACCAGCTGCCGACCCGCAGGGCTGACGCGTGATGCGCCAGATTACGTCATGGTTCACCGCCATCACGGCCCAGCTCCGGAACCGGATCCAGACAGCCGAGCTAAGCGGACTAGAAGCGGTCGGTGCCTGGTGGCGCGGTCGGCTCGGCCTGCAGGCATCGTCTTTTGATGGACGTCGACCCAGGCATCTGCCTCAGCGGTTCCGGGCTTTTGAAACGTGTGCGCCGCCGCCCAGGCGTACTCGGTGACGTGCACGAAGTCAAGGAGCACGTTGACGGGGCGGCCGCTGCGGGCGGCCTCGCGTTGGATCAGGTCGAGGTGGTGGCGAGCGCCGTCGACCAGGACCCGTCCTACGGATCGCAAAGAGGTTGGTCTTTGACTTTATCGGGGGCTGAGGACCAGACGTCGTGGACACGGCCTGCTGCCGTTTGTCCTCCGAGGAGGGAGCAGGCCCGGCGGAACAGCTCACCTGTATCAAGCGGTATTTGGGCGCCCACCCCCGCCACGTCTCCGAAGAGGTGGAGATTCGGCTTGTTGTACCAGGCGCCTTCCGTGAAGACGTTGCCGATGCGAAGGGTGGCCAGAGGCTCTCCCTGGCGGGAGTCGAAGAGCCGCAGTGAAGTGACGCCGGCGGCTGCAACGGTCTGTGGGCCAACGGCGAGTACCTCGGTGGTCCGGCCTTTGCCGACGAGGATGTTCTCGGTCCAAGTCGTGGCCCCCTTGGCGCGTTCGTACGTTCCGACGGAGCCGCTGAACGTCATGGCTGCAGCGGCCCCGCCGGGCAGGGGTTTTACGTTGAGTATGAACCGTGAGGACAGAGTGCTGCGGTTGGTCCAGCTGTAGCGTTGACGGAGGCGAGGCAGGGACCACAGGCCTCGGCTGCCTCCGAGGAACAGTTGAGTGCCATCAGTGGATATCGCGCCGGAGCCGATGGACTCGGTGAAGTCGATCTGGTAATGGGGGGTCCGTGTGGAGGTGGCGGATCGGCCGATGGTGTAGACGATCAGGGAGTCGCGCCACACGCCGATGACTCGCCCGGCCTTGTCATCGAACAGGGCGGTGACGCCGTTCTGCCGCCCCGAGCCTTCGACCGCCGGGCCGTCGAGCACGGTGGGTGAGCCGAGTCGGCCCAGGCTGAACCGGTACAGCAGCAGTTTCCCTTCCAACGTCGCCACCGCCAGGAGCGAGTGGCGGGCGCTGAAGGCGGAGCCGCCGGTCACGGTGAGCAGGCGGCCATGGTCGGTGACAGGGGTGGACACCGCCTTCTTCTGGCCGGTGTCGTACACCGTGACCTGGCTGGGCCTGCCGGAATCGCCGCTCACGTAAAGGAGTTTGCGGGTCCCGGGTACGGCGTGGACCGCCTTGATGGCGCCCAGCTGGACCGAGGAGTCGGGGTGGGACGCGGTGTCGTAGACGGCGATCGACCCTTCTCCGGTGGGCACGGCCGCCAATTTGTCGTCACCGCTGAGTGCGAGCACGGACTGCAGATGGGTGCCGAAGTTGACGAAGTCGTCGGCGTCGGACACGTCCGTGTCGTCGTCGCGGCCCAGGTTGTTGCTCGGGTCCTCGCTCACTTCCTTCGCGCCGTTGTCGCTGGGGAGAACCAGCGTGTGTGCTTGTGGGCGGTAGGCGACGGTGGTGCCTTGAGGAACGTTCAGCGGCTTGTGGAGTGGCTCGGCGTTGCGCGCGGACATCATGTAGAGCTTCGTGCGGCCGATCGCGTACAAGTGGGACTTGCCGGCGAAGGCGAGCGAGGTGAAGGGGGTTTGGAGACGGGTGCTGGTGTGAGCGGGGCGGTCGGCCGTGCGCCAGGTCCACAGGGCCACGGATCCGTCGGCGCCGGCGCAGGCGACGGTGTCTCCGCCGCTGTCCAGCGCGAGGGCGTCGATGTGCCCGTGGGCGGCAGGGAGCACGCGCGGGGGAGCGTTGCCTTCGGTGTCGATCACGGTGACGTCGCCGTCGCGGCTTCCCCAGGCGGCGGTGTGCCCGTCAGAGGAGTACGCAAGGGTGCTTACTTGGGTGGCGCTCGCCAGCTCGCGCGCGGGTGCGTGTGGCGTGGCGGGGTTCCAGAGCGTGACGGCGTGGTCGGTCGCGATGAGCAGGGGGCCGGCCACGGCGGGAAAGGCGATGGCCCGTACACCAGATCTGACCGACCGCGGCACAGTCATTTCCGTGCCGGACGAGGTGTCCCATACGCGCAGACGCCGGTCGGCTCCGACGGCGGCGGCGTCGCGGGCGGTCCGGTCCAGGGCAAGCGCGGTGATTCTGGAAGTGCGGGCCGGCAACAGGCGCTTGATCTTGAGGTTGCGGTTGACGGCGTTGATGAGTCCCGAACGGGCGGCCACGCTACCGGGGGCCAAGACCTGGGCCGCCAACGCGTTCCGCAGCGCGGTGCGGGGCGCGTCCACGGCGTTCTGGACCGCGCGTTGGCTGTAGTCGTCGGCGGCGAGGTGGATGCGCTGGTCGTCGTCCTGCCGGGAGAGGATCGTGGCTCCCGCCGTGGACAGCCCGGCGGCGAGCAGGGTGAGTACGAAGCCGACCGCGGCCCAGCGGCGGCCCCGTGACAGCAGACGGCTTTGCCGTACGGCCTGCGCGACGGTGTGGGCTGTTCGGACGTTCGGCGAGGTGGGCCTGTCGGTGTTCACGGGGTTGGCGGCGGTGAGCAGGGTGTGCCCTGCGGGTAGGGCCGTGGCAGCGTTCGCTGGGTCTGCGGGCGGAATGAGTGTTCCGGCAGGTGTCATGCCCGCGTGTACGACGATCCGGGCATCGGCGTCCTGTGGGGCCCATCCCAGGCGGGCGATGAAGAGGCGCCGGGGCGGGAACAGGCGGGCGAGGGCCACCGCCGAGGCCGCTTCCGGATGTGGTGCGGAGAAGTCGAGGACCGGTCTGCCTCCTGGGCTGCGCACGGCCCAGCGCACGCCATGTCCGCGCGGAAAGTGCTCCTGGGCGCGGATCCAGTCGAAGGCGGTTTGCAGGTGTGATGCCAGGTCCCCGGTTTCGGCGAAGAGCATCGCCGTCATGTCGGGCAGCATCGTCTCATCGGGGTCGTCGACGTCGTGCAGGATCAGGGTGCGCAGAGCGGGGCCGGTGGGGAGGTCCAGCAGTAATGTTGTGGGGCTGCTGCGAGTGATGGTGCGCGGGCCATGTTCCAGCAGGTGGACGAGTTCTCGTATGTACAGCTGTGAGCGCGCGGTGTGGGTGAGGTCCGGTTGCGGTGCTGGGGGTTCTGCTGCTGGGGCGGGGTTCGATGGCGTCAGGTGTCCGGGTGGGCGCTGCTCGTTCCAGGCGTGCGTGGCCGCCTGTAGTTGACGGTGCTGCTCGTCCGGTTGCCCGCGGCGACTAGCGCGCACAGCCTGTCCGGCGTAAAGGACGGCGCGGGCCCGGGCGAGACAGTCGGGGCGGTCATGTGCGATGAGACGCAGGGCGAGGCTACCGCCGCGGGTGGGGTCCGCTGCCGGCTGCGGGCTGGTCGCAGGGGGCTCATGGTCGGTTGAGGCGGCTGTGGAGGCGTCCAGCCAAAGGTCTTTGTCGCGGACTGCCGCCTGGCAGGCGTCAAACCACCAGCCGTCGTCGCAGAGCCGGGCGGCCACGGTGGTGTGGTCGGCACCGAGGACGTCCTCGAGCATGTCTCGCAACAGGGCCCGGACCTGCTCGAGTGAAGCGGTCATCGGCACTCCTTCGCCGCAGGGGCCACGAGGGTGCAGAGGCGGTCGCGCAGCCGTGCGCCCTGCAGTGCGACGGACGTCAACTGGCCACGAGCCGAACCGAAGACGGCGTAGCGGCCGTCGGCGGAAAAGCCATTGGAGATGAAGGACGTGGACAGCTGGTCGCTGTTGCTGTCGGGAGACTCATTGGCGGGCAGGTAAAGGACGGTTGCGCCGGTTGATGTGTCGGTCAGGGCGCCGTCCTGCTGCGGCCCGGTAGTGGCGATCAGGGAATGGTTGGGGCTCTCGGTAGCCTCGACCACGTAATTCTGCGGAGGCGCACCCCCAAGGGCGCCCACCAGGCGCAGAGACTGGTCGTAGCGGCCCAGATGGCCATCGGTGAATCCGATGAGGTAGTCGTCGCCGTGGCGGGTCACAGTGCTAGCGGCGGGACTCATCGTCACCTCACACACTGGCCGTCCGGTCGCGGAGTCGATCACATGCGTGGCGCCGTCGCCGCGGGCGATGACCAGCGAGCGGCTGTCCGCACTGAACACGAGGGCGTTGATTGCCGCGGTGTCGGAGTCCGTGATCGCGCCTTTGCGGCGATGGCTGCGCAGGTCGAACAGGATGGCGTGGCCGCTTTCGTCGTCCGCGGCGAGGGTACGGCTGTTCGGTGCGAATACCAGATGGTTCGCCCCGTGCTCGGCTCCGGTGTCCAGGGCCTTGCCCAGGGGGGTGCCCTGTGGGTATTTCCACAGGCTGATGGCACCGGATTGGTGACTCACGGCGAGGATACGGCCGTCGGGGGACAGAGCCATGTCCAGGCCCATACCGTATGTGCTCGCGTCGACGACCCGCGCGGGTGACCGGCTCAGCGCTGCAGCTTGGTAGCGCAACACTGTTCCGGGGCGGTGCAGCACAAGGACGGACGCGGGGTGGGACGGGTCGGAGACGATGCGGTGGACCGCTCCCCGAGGAGGCGGTTGGGTTGTTCGCTGCCAGAACGTGACCCTCCCGGCTACCGTGACGACGGCGGCCTCGTCGCCGCCCGGTGCCGTTGCCAGGACCGCCGTGAGGCAGGCGTAGTCGGCGGCGTACTGTGCGCCCAGCTGGCGGCCGGTGGAGAGGTCAACCATGACGACTTCAGCTCCCGGAGCCTGGCGGTCGATGGTGCCGACGGCCGGGAAACTCTGCGCCGCCACTGTGGCCGTACGGCCGTCGCGAGACAGGGCCAGTGCCACGGCGCTGCCCGGGACGGAGATTTCCTTCAGCACTTTGTAGGTGGCGGTGTCCCAGATGCGGAGGGAGTCGTCCAAGTGAGCGCTGATTAGTCGGTGGCCCGAATCCGCCACGACCAGCGCCGTGGCGGCCTGATTCGTCAGCTCCAGCGTGCCCCGCCTGAGCAGCACGCGGGGCTGGGCCTGACGGTGTGCCAGGTCGTACAGCAGCAGGGCGGGTTTCTGTCGATCGGAGATGCGCCCGATGACGAGCTGGCCGTCGGTGGGGAGGGCAAGGGACGTAACTCGTGGATCGGCGGGCGCGGCCCGGACTGCCGGGGCGGTGCCGGCCAGGCTTGCCGTGTAGGTGCCGTCGCCCGTTGTGGCCCAGGCGGCGAGGGATCCGTCGGGGGACACGGTGATCGCCTGGACCCGGCCCCCGCCCTGGAACAGCACCTTCAAGGGTGTCCGGGCGCCACCTTGCCCACGGCTCGGTGCCCAAAGCCCCACAACGGCCTGGTCGGTGGCGACCAGGAGGCGATGGCCGGGAGCGAAGGCGAGGGCAGTCACGGTGCCGCGGATCGCGGGCATGCGGGCCAGGCGCCGGTGACCAGATGTGGAGTACAGCGCCACACCGGAGCGCGACGCGACTGCCAGGGCGGTTCCGTCCAAATCGTATGCGACGGCCTGCGGGGACGCACCGGCGTCGAGGACGGCCGTGAGCCGAGGATCGAAGTAGGCCGCGTTGAGCTGCGCGGTGCGTGCCGTCATGCTCTCTGGGTCGGTCCCCGCGGCCTGCAGCGCCAGCCGCGCCGCGGTGTCGGGAGCAGCGCCCACCGCGATCCGGGACCGGTCGGCCAGTTGCTGGATGGTGGTGGCGCGCTCGCTGCGCTGGGCGGCGTCGTTGCTGCGCAGCAGCAGACCGGTGCCAAGGCCGGCGGCGACGAGGGCCAGGGCCAGGAGCGGAACGATCCGGCTGCGCCGCAGAACGGCCTGTCCGACCGCCTCGTGCACGGAGACGGCGGTGTCCGTGTGGGGACGGCCGGCGTGCCGGGCCGCATGGGCCGCCAGCCCGTCGTCGTGCGCCACGACGAGGCGATGGCCGGCTTCCCCCACCGCAGGTACCTTGTGATCCAGTCCGGCAACCGTCCTGAGCAGGCCGCCCTCAGTCACCGCCGCGCTGATCACGGCTCGGCCGTCGACCGGCCTGCGGGCGCCGCGGGACAGCCCATAGAGAAAGGCCAGGCCGACGGCGAACGCCGCACCGGCTGAGTTCCCCGTCACAGAGGGCACGGGCTGCCCGTGCGCGTCGGTCCAAGTCCATACGACGGTGCCACGACGCCGACGCGGACGCGGTCCGGTAGACCACGCGAGGGCGTTGCTCTTGGCGACCTCGAACGCCTCATCCGTCGAGGTGAGCCCGCCCTCATTCACCAGGAGCGCCGGTGTTCCCGCACGTTGGCGTGTGCCGCGGACCCGGCGCAGGGTCAGTGTTCCGACGGTGGCGTGAATGCCTTCATGCTGGCCCACGGTCACCACCGGGAGCCGTACGGTGTGCCGAAGACGCCACGTACTGGGCACCCAGGCTCGCAGGGCCCTGTAGACGGTGGCCAGCGCCCGCCTCAGGCGAGGGAGACGACGGCGTGCTGGCGCGACATGTTCGTTCTCATTCATTGGGCCACTCCGCCAGGGCGTCGCGCAGCCGGTTGCGGACCGCGGGAGAGGAGGCCCGTGCCAGAGACCGCTCCAGTGCGGTGCGGTTGCCGACTGTGTCCAGGTCGGTGACCAGCTCTTCGGCGGCGTACCAGTCGAGGCGCTGGCTGGTTGTGCCCATGACCAGGGATCCTGTCGCGCCGCGAGTCCATGGGGTCGGCTCCAGAGGAATGATGTACTGCGCATACCTTGGCTCTGGACCGCTTCCGTCGCCTACGAACACCACGGCCCAGCCACCGCTGTCTGTACGCGCGCGGGCGGTCAGCAGCCATACAGAGGTGCCGTCGTCGCGGTCGCTGTGCTCCGACAGATCGAAGGTGAGCTGTCCGGCACTCACCCGTTGCACGACAGCCGACGTGGAATCCGCGGCCGCCTGGCGGTACTCCATGCGATCCACATGCCGCAGGGCGAGGCCGCGGTCGCTTCTCGCCACGGCGTCCGCGGAGTGGGCCCACACGTGCCTGACCTCGCGCCGTCCGATGACGCCGAGTTCCGAGCCGTTGTGAGCGAACGGCAGCCTGTCCTCACGCGCCTGAGGACGGGCGGGGCTGGCCCCCTCGAAGGTGGTGAACGACCGGCTCCAGTCGGCGGCACGCAGGTATCGCTCCACCACCATCAGGGTCGCGTGCGCGGCGGGATCGATCACCGCTGACGCTTCCTCATGCGCCACGACCCGTCGGAGCAGGCTGTACAGAAGTCGCAGTCCCTGTGTGAAGCGGGGCAGGCCGAGCGGGAGCTCGCCCGCCTGCAGCAGAAGGGTCCGCGCCTCGGCGACGCCCTCGGCACCACGGCGGCGGATAAGCAGCGCCGCCCGGATCACCAGGAGGTCCGCGGACCATGCGAACGAGGCCACGGCCGTCGCCGACCAGCTCAGATCGAGATCACGTACTTCGGCGGTCAGCGCGTAATAGCCCGCCACGCACGCCACGTTGGGATCCGCGCCCCGCTCGCCCGACTGCCGCAGTGCTGCTTCCACCACCACGCCAGCGACCTGGCTGGCCGTCAACGCGCGTTGGCCGGTCATGTGATTCAGCAGCGTCTGGGCGCCAGCGTCCGCCAGTTGCACCGTCGAACGCCAGCGTGACGTGTCGCCCGAGCCGTCCTCCTGCACCCGTACAGCAGCCTCGGGCGGCACGGCAACGAAGGACACCGGACGACCACGGCACGCCATGGCGCAGTAGACGGGGCGCTGCTGCGCCGCTAGAGCGACCCGGAACGACGCGCTGTCGCCCGGGACGACCTGCTCGGCGGGTGCGAGCAGATGGTCGAGGTCGCACAGAAAGGCCGTCACGACGTTCACAGGCTGCGTCTGAATATCGGCCAGCGCCCCCTTCACGTCCTGGTGCGGGTGACCTGGCAGGTGGCGGTTGCCAGTGGGAGCGGCGCGCAACGACGCATCTGCGGCGCTCTCTCCCGCCACGGGCTCCAGGAGGCTGACCGACAGGCGGGCATCCAGGACCACCGTCGAGGACCAGCGCCCACCCGACGGGGCGGTGGCACGGAGGACATACATGCCGGGAGGCAGCTGAATTTTCTGGCTCCGGCCCGCGGTGACAACCAGGTTGCGGTCCGGCTGCCCTTCTGCCGTACCGGTGATCTCGACGGGGATCAGGGCGCCGGTCCGGGCGGCCGTGGCGTCCACAGAGATGTGCAGCACGCTCACCGGATCACCAGCTCTCCCGCACGTCGACGGTGTGGTCGGGGTTGAAGGGCGTGATGGAGACCCAGTTGGGAGAGGGCGGCGTCATGGCGTATCCCCCCTCGGGGAATGTGAGGGACACCCCGTGGATGCCTGCTGTGAGCGGCGTCCTCCACCAGCCGTCGCTGAGTACGGGATCCGGCGCCGTGCGCTCGCCTGCAGCGCCCGCTGCGCGGGTCGGCGCGATGCGCACGCGGGCCCGGGGTGTGGCAGTCGCTGGGTTACAGCAGACACCGGCGTTCACCTGCGGAGGCCCGGGCAATACATGTAGGGGCCGCGTACCCGATAGACGGGAATCGGGAAACTGCGGTGTGCGCTGCTTGGGGGAATGACGACTGGTCAGCGTGCTGACGGCCTCGTGCAGCGCGCTGAAGGAGACGAGCCAGCGGCCGTTCCGCTCCATGGCCGCTTGGCCGCGCATTGCTGCCAGGACCTGTTCGGTGAACAGGGTCAGGCGATCGTGCCGGCCGTATGCCACATGGCCCAAGCGGGTGGAGCTCACCACGCCCCACTCCTCTCGCACGTCCTCCGTCAGGATGGCGTTGAGGAGGGGGACGGTCTGCCCCGGTAGAAAGCCGCGCAGTTGACGCGGGATCTCCTGGCAGGCGTCGATGAAGAAGTACTGCGTCGAGGCACGGCAGGCACTCATGCCAGTTACCAGGTGGTCGAGGTCCATAGCTGAGTACAGAAGGCGGTCTGGATCGCCGCCGAAGTCTTCCAGGAGCAGCAACTGGCTGTTCAACGTGATCCCGTGGCCGCAGAAGAAGAACACCGCAACGTTGGAGGGATCACTGGAACACAGGTTCTTCCAGCGTTTGACCGCTGTGACAACCGCGTCCGTGTCCGGCAACTCCAGCTCCGTGGCGTCGAGGTCCTCCAGCGGCTTGGGGGTGGACAGAAGGACGTCGACGCTGCCCAGGGCCGCTCGGGGATGACGCATCTCGTCGCGCACCCAGCGTGCGAACGCCAGAGCCGACCGCGGTGGCGACTGCAGCTGCCTGGTCACGACCGTGTCATGGTCGACCTCTTCCGAGCCACCGGGCAAGTGACGGTATCCCCCCACCCCGATGATCAGGGCATGGACGAGCGGCCCATGGGGGCCGGCTGCCGGCGGCTCGACCAAATACGTCACCGCTGCTGCCCCAGACGATCGGCGAGATGCGCGTAGAACCGCGGCTGGAGGAAGTAGGCGCTGTGGGCCCGCACCTGCCCGGTGCGGTAGGCACAGTCCTCGACATCGTCGATGATCGGCGCGAGCCTGAAGGACAACAGGTCGTTGTAGTCGAAGACATTGATCCAACGACGCACGGAACGCGGTCGCGGAAGCCGAACCGCCGTGGGCCCGGGAACGCCAGGGTGTGTACCGAACAGCCCCAGTTCCTCGAAGAAGCCGACCTGAGAACCGACCGTGACCAGCGTGTCAATGACCACCTCACGCGCGGCGGGGTGGTGCGTCAGCACATCGTGCACGATGTTGCCGCCCATACTGTGCGCGATCACCATGAGCGGGTCGTCATCGCGCCTCTGGGCCCAGGCATCCGCGAGAACCCGCGCGATCCCGGTCGCGATCGTGTCCTTGGACGCCGTCCGCCCCTGCTGTCCGAGATAGACCAAGACGTCGCCAAGGAACTCGGTAATCTTCGGCACCAGGGCGGTACGCAGACGGTCGGCCGGCTGCTCGACAGCACGGTTCACTCCGCGTCGGCGGATGCGGTTTCCTATCTCACGAAAGCCGCCCCAGACCTTGTCCACCCCGAGCTGCTCCCAGCCCGTCGCACTGTCGCCGTCAGCCGAGCTGAGTGCCGTGACCGGGGCGTCGCCCCGCTCGGCTGCATCCTGCGTCACGGCCCGGTGTAACCGAGTCAGGAACTGCGTGTCGTCCCTTGTGGAGTCCAGCCAGTCGGGCCGAGGATGGCGCAGTGCGTACCCGATGACGGCCGCCGACGTCTCCGCGAGCGATGCAGCACTCACCCCACCCAGCGCACCGGTGTCTGACTCAAGCGCGACAGCGGTGCACAGGAAGTCGACGGCGTCGGTCAACTGCACCTGCGCGGTGGCCAGAAGCGGATTGTCCTCGTCGGACCCGGCCGGCACGAACGCCGCGACCGCTGCTGCTAGAGCCATCCGCGCGGACTCGTCCACGCCCAGCTCCTCGACTGCTTCTCCGGGCTTTGGAACGCTGGCACCGCCCCAGGCCAGCCTGGCGCCGAGTCCTCCCCAGTACGGGTTGTGGATCGTGGGTTCGACGCCCTCGGGCCACAGAGGCGGCCTCAGCAGAAAACGTCTCATATAGGCGTCGCGGGTCGCGCTCTCCGCCACGAGTTCTCCGCCGAAGCGGTTGGCCACCCCATGAACGAAAACCAGCGGCATCGGACCCCCCGTACCCAAACACGCCTGTACACACCATCACTGAGCCAAACGGATGGAGAGTCAGGATAGGGGCCAGAATGCATAGTTGGTGCATCTTTGCGGAAATCTGCCCGCCTGGCCAAAAGGGCGACTTGCCCCAGCCAAGTGCACAGGTTGTCTTGCCTGCGTCGGTCACGTCTGAACCAACGGCCCGACCCAGGAGACGGGCGTCGGCGCGCACCGCGTCCCGGGCGGCAACTGCCGGCACTGCGGTCCCTTGTGACCACGTGCTGATGAGAACGCGACACGCACGCACTACCGTCACCGGCACGACTCCGGACGGCCGGCAGGTCAGATGAACGCGGAACAGCTGGACGAAGCCAGAGCCTATCGTCGACATCGCCCTTGGCGGCCTCGCCTGCGTGGTCATGCCCCAACGCCGCCCGTAGCGCTGATCCGCCAGGGCCCCGGACACTGACTTCTGGGGCGTTCCTCCAGATCAGATGGCGCGCTGTCGCGATGCGACCGCCCGACAAGCCTGTACCAGGAAGCCGTTGCCGGCATTTCCCACCGAGTGCTCTCCAGCCGCCTCGCGGACCTGGAGACCCGCGGACTGGTGTCCAGGAACGTGACCCCGACCCGGCCGGTCAGCATCACGCACCGACTAGAAAGACCTAACGGAGTCCTAATAGAACATCGCGAGAAAACGACCTCTCAAGCGGGTTCATCGACCGCTGACCGGCCATGGTGACGAAGCGGACGCCAGGGCTGCCCGGGAAATGCTGGCCGAGCATCGCCGCCGGCAGCGCACCGAACACGACCGCGCCACTCAGGAAGCGGTGGAGGCGTTGACCCGGACCGACAGCAGCTCCGTCCATCGGCAGCGGGGTGAAAACCGGGCTGAACGTCGACATCGACTTACCCGTTCGATGGAACAAAGTGCTGGGCAGCGGGTCCTCTCGCAAGGGAGGATGGTCGTCATGACGAGCGAAGGCACCTCGATCGACGCCACCAGGCCCAGCATCGCCCGTGTCTACGACTACCTGCTGGGCGGCAAGGACAACTACGCCGTCGACCGGGAGATCGGCGATGTATTCAAACGCGACCTTCCCGGCTCGGTGGCGATCGCCTCCGCCAACCGCTCGGCGCTGACCCGGGCAGTCGCGGAGATCGCGACGACCACCGACGTGTCCCAGTTCATTGACCTGGGCAGTGGTTTGCCGACCGCCAACAACGTTCACCAAGTCGCGCAACGGCACGCGCCGGAGTCTACGTGGACATCGACCCCCAAGTACTTGTCCATGGACGTGCACTGCTGGAGGAGAACGACCGGACCCGGGTCGTCGAGGCCGATGTCCGCGATCCCGAGGCCGTCTATAATCACCCGGAAACCCGGGAAATGATCGACTTCGAATGCCCAGTGGCTGTCGTGTTCAGTGCCGTCCTTCATCACGTCAACGACGACGAGGACCCTGCCGGGATCGTCCGCTACTGGCGTGACCGCGTACCCTCCGGAAGCTACTTCTTCGTCAGCCACTTCCGTTCCGGCAACAACCCGGAGACGGCCGAGGCGGAGAAAGTCCTCCAACAGACATTCGGCCGTGGCCGCTGGCGCACCGACGAGCAGATCGCGCACCTGCTAGACGGTCTGGAGATCCTCGACCCCGGAGTCGTCCCCGCCACGCTATGGCGCCCCGAACGGGTCGGTAGGCCGTGGAACGACGGCGCCGAAAGGGAACTCACCGTCTGGGAACACCTCATCGCCGCGGGGCTGGCCCGCAAGTCCTGATTGCAGGCAGGCGTCGGCCAGCTTCGCAGCGCAGCAGCTTTTTCTTTATGCTCTGACCTCGAACGATGCCCCGAACGTGATCGCTCGTACGGGGATTCCGGGGACGTGAACACGGCCTCCGTCTGATCCTGTGGTCCGACAAAGAGGCACTTGACCAGCGCGAAGGCCGTGGGGGAATGAGTCTGCTGCATCACGATGTCCGGCGGGAAGCGTTCGCGGTGTCCGCGCTCTCTGTGCACCGCCAAGTACAGAGATATGTGCACAGAGGTAGGTCTCGTTCCGTTGCCTGGCTCAGTCCCGTAGCGTCTTCTCTCTCAAGAGTTGGAGAGCAGTGAGGGGGATCTCTTGGAAGAGAACGAAGCACGGAGACGTGCGGAAGAGTTCGGCCGAACTCTGACCGACCGCTGGGACGAGTGGGCCTTCAATCTCGGCCTGTGGGCGACCCCGGCTGTTACGGGCATCTATGGCTTCACCTCGTATCCCACGGCGAAAGACGAACAAGGGCGCCAGATCCGCATCGGGGGGGGTGCCCCTATGTCTTTGGTCATGGGAAACAGGGCTGCGTTGAACCCGGGGGCCGGGCAACATGGCGGGGTGACTGACCGGCTGTGGGATGACGTGAAGTGCTTCTTCGATCCGGACTTGGTGGGGTCGTTGCCGGACGTGCGTGTCCCGGATGCCTCGGTGGAGGACTGGCAGGCGGTCCTCGATCTCGTCGCGGAGAAGGGTTGGAAGTGCCAGTACTCCGAGGGAGAGATGGTGCTTCCGGTGCCCCGGGCGGAGGCCGTGCTGTCCCGCCCGGCGGATGCCGAGTGCCCGGATCTGCGGGTCTGGCTGACGGACGATGTGTTGGCGATCTTCCGTTTCCATGCCGAGGATGAAGTCGACTTCGACGTCGACCTGCGGGAGTTGCAGGGCCAGGATCGGCTTGACGTGTTCTGCGGCTTTCTCCGGGCGATCGGACGACGGTTGGGCAAGCCGGTGCTGATGGACCCGGAGGGCGACTCCGGCCATTCGGTGCTCGGCTTCGACGTCGAGGCTGATCGAGTCGTTCTCCTCGCAGACCCGCAGGTCAGGTGACTGCGGCCGACAGCTGCGGTTCGTAGAAGGTGCCGTCGCGGAGCATGGCGAAGAGGACATCGGCCCGGCGTCGGGCGAGGCAGAGCAGGGCCTGGGTGTGGTGCTTGCCCTGAGCGATCTTCTTGTCGTAGTAGGCCCGTGAGGCCGGGTCACCCAGGGCGGCGAACGCGGAGAGGAAGAAGGCCCGTTTGAGCTGCTTGTTTCCTCTCCGGGAGGGCTGTTCGCCGCGGATCGAGGAGCCTGAGCTCCTGGTTGCCGGGGCGAGTCCGGCGTAGGCGGCGAGGTGGCCGGCGGTCGGGAAGGTGCTGCCGTCGCCGACCTCGATCAGGATCCGGGCTCCGGTCCTGACGCCGACTCCCGGCATCGACGTCAGGACCTTCGAAAGAGGGTGGGCCTCCAGCAGTTCCTCGATCCGCCCGGCCAGCAGCTTGCGCTGGTCGAGCACGGCCGTCAGTGAGGCGGCCAGGCTCGGGACGATCAGTGCGGCCGCTTCGGTGCCGGGGACCGTCACGGTCTGCTCGTCCAGCGCGGCGAAGATGTCATCGACGAGTCGCTCGGCCATCCGCGGGGCCTTCGGCCGCAGCAGGGTGACCAGGCGGCGTCGGCCGGCCTTGCGGATCTGGGTCGGGGAGCCGAACCGTTCCAGCAGCGTGAGGACGGCCGGGTGCTGCAGCCGCGGCCCCAGCACCCGTTCCAGCGACGGGTGGATCTGGGTCAGCAGGCCGTGGAGCCGGTTGGTGACCCGGGTGGCCTCGCCCGCCAGGTCGTCGTCGAAGCCGACGATCATCTCCAGCTCGGCGATGGTCTCGTCCTCGCCGTCGATCGCCCGCAGCGTGTGGGGCATCGCGCGGGCGGCGTCGGCGATGATGAACGCGTCCTTCGCGTCCGTCTTCGCCTCACCGGGGTAGAGGTCGGCGATCCGCCGCATCGTCAGGCCGGGCAGATAGGCGACCGGGCAGCCCATGTCCCGGGCCACGGCCAGCGGCAGGGCGCCGATCGAGGCCGGCTGGTCGACTACGACCAGCACCGTTCCGTGCTTGGCCTTCAGCTTGGCGAACAGCTCGCGGAGCTTGGGTTCGGTGTTGGGCAGGCGCTTGTCGAAGGCCTTCTTTCCTGCCGGGGTGACGGCGGTGGCGTGGTGTTCGCCCTTGCCGACGTCCAGGCCGAGGAAGACGTCGATGTCGCCGGTGTCGATCACGTGCAGGCCCCTCCATCACGCTTTCGTCCGGCCTTGCCTGGGCACCGAGCTGCCACATCCACGTTACGGAGAGCTCTTCCAGCCTGGGTGAAGCCGGTGCTCAAGCCCCTCATCAGCGGTCCGTCGATGCCTCCGGGTCCGGTGACACCACCCCCCGGATCATGAACAACAGGAGGGGGAAGTCATGCCGGACCCGAAGGCCGGAGGCCCCATTGCGGAGCCACGAAAAAGGTAACGGGGGGGGAACTGGCCCATCCTCGTCGACCAGGACACCGGGGCATGCCGGCTCGTTCAGGGGACGAAAGAGATGGCCAGACTCAGAGGCACGTCAGAGGTTCGCACTGCGCGTTGGCGTAATGCCAGCGCTCGTCAGCGGTCCCGTCCCAACAGCGGCTAGTGTGATGCGCCAGAAATCCTGAGGGTTAGTTCTGCTCGGTCTTCTGGCCGGTGGTTCCGACCTTGACGAGGGAGTTGAGGATCTCGTCGGCGGTCTTGGTCCAGGTGAAGGGCCGTGGGTTCTCGTTCCAGGCGTTGATCCACGCAGTGATGTCGTCCTCCAGTGCCTTCACGGAGGTGTGGACGCCGCGGCGGATGAGCTTGTCGGTCAGCAGGCCGAACCACCGCTCCACCTGGTTCATCCAAGAGGAGCCGGTGGGAGTGAAATGGACGTGGAAGCGGGGGTGTCTGCCGAGCCACGTCCTGATGTCGGCGGTGTTGTGAGTGGCGTAGTTGTCACAGACGAGGTGCACGTCGAGCCCGGCGGGCACCGCCTTGTCGATCCGGATCAGGAACTTCTTGAACTCGATGGCCCGGTGGCGGCGGTGCAGTGCCGATATGACGGTGCCGTCGGCGATGTTGAAGGCGGCGAACAGGCTGGTGATGCCGTGCCTCAGATAGTCGTGGGTGCGGCGTTCGGGCATGCCCGGCATCATCGGCAGCACCGGCTGGGACCGGTCCAGCGCCTGGATCTGGCTCTTCTCGTCCACGCAGAGCACGACCGCCTTCTCGGGCGGGTGGTGGTACAGACCGACAACGTCGACGACCTTGGCGACGAACTGCGGATCGGTGGACAGCTTGAAGGAGTCCTGCAGGTGGGGCTTGAGGTCGAACCGCTTCCAGATTCGCCCGATCGTCGGCTTCGACAGGCCGGTGCGCTGGGCCATCGAGGCCCGTGACCAGTGCGTGTCCTGGCCCGGGACCGACTCCAGGGTGGCCAGGACGACCTCCTCGACCTGGTCGAGGAGGATCGAAGGCGGCCGGCCTGAGCGGGGCTCGTCATGCAGACCATCGAGGCGTTTCGCGATGAACCGGGCCCGCCAGCGGTCCGCGGTCGACTTGTCGATGACCGAGACGCTGCGCAAGTGGGTCCGGCAGGACCAGATCGACGTCGAGACCCGTCCGGGCACCACGACGGAGGAGTCGGCCGAGCTGAAGCGGCTGGAGGCGGAGAACGCTGAGCTGACGCGGGCCAACGACATCCTCGAGGCCGCGGCGCCTTTCTTCGCGTCAATGTCAGGCTGTTGCCGATCGGTGGGTGGACAAGGGCTGATGCCGCGTTTGGTGATTCGTCCTTGATGTGTCGCCCTCCGGTGGCAGGATCCTGCCACCGGAGGGCTGACTCGCTTCTTCGCTGCCCCGTGCGCGGTGGCTTGTCGGCGATGTGTCGCCTGCCGGTCGCAGACCGTCCGGTGCGGTGTGGCTTGGCGTGCCGACGCCGACCGGTCCGCGGCTGGCCCTGCCGTCGGCGACGTCACCGGTGACGGAGCCCCCGACGTCTCCGTCACGGGAAACTGCGGCGCCACCTCCTATACCGGGCCCTTCACCCGCACCGGCACCCCGGCCGTACGGAACTTCGTGGACTACCTCGACACCAACCGCGGAGTCGTCGGCGTCTGGCATCTTCGCGGCCGAGGGTGCCTTCGACTCGGACGCCACGCGTGCGGCGCTCGCACGGTTCACCGCGCCGGTCCTCCTGCTGGTGGGAGAGGTCGATCTGAATTCGCGTCCGTCCGCGGTGACCGAGTTCGGTGGTCTGTTTCCGCACGCCGAGGTGGTCGTTCAGTCCGGGGGACGGCACTTCCCGTGGCTGGACGATGCCGACGCGTTCGTGGCGGCCACTGCGGCCTTCATCGGATGATGGGCGGCTCACCGCTGATTACGCCGTGGCGTCGCTCGGTTCCTCGTCGGAACGGAGGATCGAAACCTCCAGCTTGCGCAGCAGTCGCGCCAGTTGGCGGCGTTCGGAGGGCGAGAGTCCGCTGAGCATCCGGCGTTCGTTGTCGAGGTGCTCCGAGAAGACGGCGTCCACCGTCGTCAGGCCCTTGTCGGTGAGACGTGAGTAGACGACTCTGCGGTCACCGGCGTCCCGTTCGCGGACGATGAGACCGTCGTTCTCCAAACGGTCGATCCGCAACGTCACCCCTGCCGATGAGACCAGTCCGGTGTCCGCGAGCTGTCCGGCCGTCAGCCGGTAGGGATCGCCGGACCGCCGCAAGGCGGTCAGCACGTCGAAGCCGGCCACGGACAGCCCATGACGCTCGATCGATGTGGTCAGCCTCGTGTTGTAGCGCAGGAAGGAGCGGTGGAGGCGCGCGAGGACCTCGAGCGGGCTGGTGTCCAGCTCGGGGCGTTCGCGCGCCCAGTCCTCGATCACGTTCGCGACGGCGTCCCGGTCCGCCGGCCTCGATGCAGCCATGCCCATCCCCTCGTACAGCGCCCGCCACCTTCTCATGGCACTGAGAATCTTACCGCTGAAGTGATAGGCCGGACCGGGGGAGGGGCTGCGCAGCCCGAATTACCTGGGGGAACGTCGCCTCAGCCGCTGAATCACCCCGACGGCGACCAGCGCTGCCGCCGTCGGCACGGCAACCTTCCTGAGCAGCACGGGCAGCGCGGCCGCTCCGAGTCCCGACCGGGGAACTCGCTCCCGCGCTGACGGACGTGCTGAGCGCCGCCTTCGGTGATGCCCTGGATCCGGCTCGCCGGCAGGTGCGCGGCACCGAGGGTACGGGCGAGGGCGTACCCGCTCGCCCTGAGAGCCTGGAGGCCGAGAGCCCGGAAGCGCAGCGCCCGGAATCCCGGCGGTCCGCGCCGACGCCCCCCGGTGCGGACGACTCCGCCTCGTCCCTGTTCGACATGCTGAGCGAGTGCGCCCAGCGTTATCAGGGGCTTGTCGGCAGGACTGTCCGCGAGTACGGCATCAGCCTGCCCGCCTACGAGGTGCTCGCCACTCTGCGCGACGCGGGTGAACCCTACCAACGGACGATGGGCGAGGTGGCGGCCGCCGGTAAGGTCCGCGCGGGCGGCCTCACCCAGCACGCGGACCGACTGGAGGCGGTGGGCCTGATCCGGCGGGATCGCGACGCCGATGACCGCCGGATCGTCTGGCTGTGCCTCACCCCGCAGGGCATCGCGCTGTCCGGGCGGGTCTTTGCCGCACGGTCCGCCCAGGAGCGTGAGCTGCTCGCCGGGCTCGGGCCGGCAGACCGGCGCCGGCTGTCGGGGCTTCTCGGCGCCCTGGGGCAAACGCTGGGGGCCGGTGTCCCGGAGCAGTGATCACTGCTCCGGGGCACCGGCCCCTGGCCTGGGCTGCCGGGCGCGTCAGGAGTTGAGCTCCTCCAGCGTTTTTCCCTTGGTTTCGACGGCGAACCAGGCGATCGCCGCACCTACCGCGGCCACCACGGCGAGCTGTGCGAAGACGAGGCCCAGGCTGCCTCCGGATCCGATGATCGCGCCTACGGTCACCGGGCCCAGAATGACGCCGAGCCGGTTCCACAGGCCGCCGAACGCCGCCCCTTTGGCACGGTTGGACGTCGGGTACAGCTCGGGGGAGTACAGGTACAGCCCCGCGTTGATCGCATAGAGGAAGAACGTCGTGCACGAGGCGAAGACGGCAACCTGAGCGCCCGAGGTCGCACCGAGCAGGGCGAGCACGCCCAGCGAGAGCACGGTGCCGACGAGCGCGCCGAACAGGGCGGGCCTCCGGCCGATACGGTCGACCAGGAGGGCCACGACGAACGTGCCGAGCAGACCGGTGATGTTGCTGAGCAGGGTGAAGAGGAGTGCGGTGGTCAGATCCAGGCCGAACTGCTTCGTGTAGAGCGACGGCAGCCAGGTGGAGATGCCGTGGTTCACGTAGTAGGCAACGAACCACAGGCCCGACAGGACCGCTGTACGCCGAAGGTAGCGGCCCCGGAACAGGTCGCGCAGGCGGCCCTGGGAGACCTCTTCGGGCGCGTCGGCGGCGGGTGCGGGCAGCGGCTCGGCTGTGGCGCGGACGACCTCGGCCTCGATGCGGGCGATGGCCTCCTCCGCCTCCTGTGTACGTCCACGGGCCAGCAGCCAGCGGGGGGACTCCGCGACATGGCGCGGAAGCACGGCGGCGATCAGTACCGGGAGAGTGCCGAGGAGGAACATCGCGCGCCAGCCGAAGTTGGGGACCACCCACACGGCCACCAGGGTGGCCGCCGCCAGTCCGGCCGGGAAGATCATCTCGTACAGCAGGACGAAACGGCCACGCTTGTCGGAGCGGGCTATCTCGTTGATGTACGTGGCCGCGACGGGCACGACACCACCGATGCCGAGACCCTGGAGGAACCGGAAGAGCGAGAAGGTCTCGATGCTGCCCGAGAAGGCGACGGCGAGGCTGGCCAGACCGGTGACGGCGACGCCCAGGGCGACAGTGCGCACCCGGCCGATCCGGTCGCCCAGCCAGCCCGCGGCCACGGCGCCGAGCAGCATGCCGATGGAGGCGGAGGTCACGGCGAAGGTGGCCTGGCCGGTGGTCAGGTGCCATTCCTTCATCAGGGCGGGCAGTGCGGAGGCGGCCAGCAGCTGGTCGAACGCCTCGAAGAAGGTCACGGCGCCGATCAGGAACCGGACTTTGACGTGCCAGCGCGATTGCGGCAGTCGTTCAAGTCTCGCGGCTATGGAGCCGAGGGCTGGCTTGCCGGCCACAGTCGTCATGGAGGGGTTCCTTCCGCGGGCAGAGCAGTTGCGGAGACAGTAGGTTCCGATATCTAGGTGGTCAATGGTTAAGGGCTTAGGGATCTCGCTTCCGGCAACTTGGTGTCCATCATCGACGCGACGGATGGCTTGCTCAAGGCGTGGATGGCAACGATTTCAGCCTGCGCCCTTGCGGAAGAATAGTTATGCGCTTAGATTTCTAGCACTTCGACGGTTCCGGGTGACGGCACACGCCAGTTCGCTCGCACCCGCAGCCCACCCCCACCACCTCGCCCGGAGGTACACCCGTGCCGCACTTCCCCACCGACATCCTGATCGCGGGCCAGTGGCGACGCGGTGCGGGCGAGCCCCTCGACACCGTCGACCCGGCGACCGGCCGTGTCCTCGTCACCGTCCACACGGCCTCGGCGGGCGAGGTCGACGAAGCGGCCGAAGCCGCGGCGAAGGCAGCGGCGGACCCGGCCTGGCGGGACCTGCTCGCCCACGAGCGCGCCCGGCTGCTGCACCGCATAGCCGAGCTGACCGAACGGTCGGCCGACGAGCTCGCCGCGGTGCAGACCGCCGACACCGGCAAGACCCTCACCGAGACCCGCGCCCTCGCGCTCAGTGCGGCAGGCACCTTCCGCTACATGGCGGCAGTCCTGGAGAGCGCCGAGGACTCGGTCACGCCGTCCCGCGGCTCCTACGTCACCATGAGCGTGTACGAGCCGCTCGGCGTCGTCGGCGCGATCAACCCCTGGAACTCTCCTGTTGCCAGCGACGCGCAGAAGATCGCGCCCGCGCTCGCCGCCGGGAACGCGATTCTGCTCAAGCCGGCGGCCTGGACACCTCTGGTCTCCCTCGCCCTCGGCCGACTGATCACCCGGGCCCTCGACGAGTTCCGCCTGCCCACCGCCCTGCTGTCGGTACTGCCGGGCAGCGGCCGGGTGGTCGGTGACGCCGTCGTACGCCACCCCCTCGTCGCCCGCATCGGATTCACCGGCGGTACGGAGACCGGCCGGTCCATCGCCATGGTCGCCGCCCAGAAGCTCGTCCCCGCCTCGCTGGAGCTCGGCGGCAAGTCGCCCACGATCGTGCGTGCCGACGCCGACATCGAGCAGGCCCTGGCCGGCGTGATGTTCGGGATCTTCTCCTCCAGCGGCCAGTCCTGCATCGCCGGCTCACGGCTCTTCGTGGCCCGGGAGATCTACGACTCCTTCGTCGGTGAACTCGTCGAACGCGTCCGCAAGTTGCGCGTCGGCCCCGGCACCGAGCCGAGCACCCAGGTCGGCCCCCTCGTGCACCACAGCCACCGCGACTCCGTCGCCGCCTACGTGGACCTCGCCCGCTCCGAGGGCGCACGGGTGCTCTGCGGAGGCTCGGCGCCCGAGGGGGAGCGGTACCAGGACGGGGCGTACTACCTGCCGACGGTCCTGGACGGACTGCCCAACACCTCCCGCACCTGCCAGGAGGAGATCTTCGGTCCCGTCCTGGTCGCCCTGCCCTACGACGACGAGGACGACCTGGTCCGCCAGGCCAACGACTCCGTCTACGGGCTGGCCTGCGGCATCTGGACCCGTGACCTCCAGGCCGCCTGGCGGATCGCCCGCCGGATCGAGTCCGGCACGGTCTGGATCAACACGTACAAGCAGTTCAGCGCCTCCACCCCGTTCAGCGGCTGGAAGGACAGCGGCCTCGGTACGGAGAAGGGCCGCGACGCGATCCGCGCCTACCAGCGCCAGAAGTCCCTTTACTGGGGCACCTCCGGCCACCCGCTTCCCTGGGCCAACTGACCCGGCACGCACGCACGTCCGTCCGTCTGGAGAGACTGATGCACCAACCACCCCCCAGTCCGATCGCCCGGCTCCGCTCACTGCGCTACGTCGAGCTGCACACCCCGACCTTCTCCGAGACCGCCGACTTCTACGAGGAGGTCTGGGGATTGGAGACCGTCGTGTCCGACACCGGCGCCCGCTGGCTGCGCGGCACGGGCGACGAGCACCACGTCCTCCACCTGGCCGAGCGGGAGCGGGTCGGCCTCGGCCGCCTCTCGTTCGCCGTCGCGACCCCTGCCGAGGTCGACGAGGCCGCGCGGCGCCTCGAGGCACGCGGCATCGTCCCTGTCTTCGGGCCCGGTCCGCTGCATCAGGCGGGCGGCGGCTACGGGCTGCGGTTCACCGATCCCGAGGGGCGCCTCATCGAGATCAGCGCCCATGTCGAGGCGGTCGTCCCGCGCGGCCGGGACGGCGCTGTGCCCGTCGGGGTGACGCACGCCGTGCTCAACACCACCGACATCGACGCAGCCGTCACCTTCTACTGCGAGGTACTGGGGCTGCGCGTCTCCGACTGGTCCGAGCACCAGATGGCATTCCTGCGCTGCAACAGCGACCACCACTGCATCGCGTTCAACCAGGCCGAGTGGATCTCCCTGAACCACGTGGCCTACGAGATGACCTCGGTCGACCACTTCATGCGGGGCCTCGGCCGGCTCCGCCACCACGGCATCACCCCCCAGTGGGGCCCCGGCCGACACGGCCCCGGGAACAACACCTTCTCCTACTTCACCGACCCGTCCGGGCTGGTCTGCGAGTACACCTCCGAGGTCGCCCAGGTCGTCGAGGACGCCTGGATAGCCAGGGTTTGGCGGCGGGTGCCGGACCTGTCCGACCTGTGGGGGACGGCGGGACCGCCGTCCAAGGAGATCCGCTGCCACATGGCGGGCGCGCCGGACCCCGGCCCGCTCGCTCCCCTCGACGCGCAGGAGGCCACCGCATGAGCACCGTACGCAAGGTAGGCATCGTCGGCTGGGGCGCGATCGGCCGGGTCGTCGGCACCGCCCTCGCCGAGGGCCGGGTAGGTGGCGCCGAGCTGGTGTGCGTCGTCGACAACCGCCCGCTTGGCGAAGCCGCACCGGCACGGCAGGCCACCTTCGAGGAGGCCCTGGAGGCCTGCGACCTGATCGTCGAGGCCGCGGGGCAGGGCGTCGTACGGGAGTGGGGCGAGCGGGTGCTGGAATCCGGCACCGATCTGCTGATCGCCTCCACCGGGGCGCTGACCGACGAGGACCTCGCGAAGCGGCTGCTCGCGGCGGGACCCGGCCGCGTGTACTTCACCAGCGGTGCCGTCGGCGGTCTCGACCTTCTCCAGGCGGCACGCTCCCTGGGGCCGCTCGACGAGGTGCGCCTCACCACTACGAAGCTTCCCTCCACACTCGAACAGCCCTGGATGGAAGAGGAGTTGCTGGCCCGGATGCGGTCGGCGACCGGACCGGTCGTGGTCATGACGGGCACCGCCCGTGAGATCCCGGTCAAGTTCCCCAAGTCGACAAACGTGGCCGCGTCGGTCGCGCTGGCCGTCGGCGACCTGGACACTGTGCGGGTCCAGGTCGTAGCCGACCCGGCGGCGCACCACACACGCCATGTGATCGAAGCGTCCGGCGCACACGGCGCGTACCGCTTCGAGGTCGCCCACCTGCCTGACCCGGGCACTCCGGCCACCAGCCAGGTGGTGCCGTACGCGGTCCTGCGCAGTCTCGCCGCGCTCGCCGGACAGACGGGCCAGATCCTATGAACGCCCGCGCCGACGTCGTCCGGTTCGACGTCCATGTCGAAGAGGCCGGTGACCATGGCCCCCTGCTGCTGTGCCTGCACGGGATCGGCTCGTCGTCGGTGGCGTTCGCCCCGCAGCTGGCCGAACTCTCCTCGTACGTGCGGGTCGTGGCCTGGGACGCGCCCGGCTACGCCAAGTCGCCCGACCCGGAGGGCCCGCTCGGCCTGGACGACTTCGCGGACGCGGCAGCCGCTCTCATCCGTGAGCGCGCATCGACCGCGCACGTCCTCGGGGTGTCCTGGGGCGGCGTGATCGCGCTGCGGCTCGCCGCCCGCCACCCGGAGCTCGTCGCCTCGCTGATCGTCGCCGACTCCAGTGCGGGCTCCGGCACGGACGAGACGAAGGCGAAGGGCATGCGGGCCCGGGCCACCGAGCTGGCAGAGCTCGGCCCGCGCGCCTTCGCCGAGGCCCGCGGACCGCGGCTGGTGTCGCCCGGCGCCCCCGACGAGTTGGTGCGCCGGGTCGTGGACACCATGGCCGCCTCGGTACGCCTGCCGGGTTACGCGTACGCAGCCGAATCCATGGCCGCCGCCGACCTGCGCGCCGAACTCCCCTCGATCGCCACGCCCACCCTCGTGCTGTGCGGCGAGCAGGACCGGGTCACCGGCATCGAAGCGAGTCAGGTCATCGCCGGCGCCATCCACAAGACCGCCTACGTGATCGTCAAGGACGCCGGTCACCTGGCCAACCAGGAGCAGCCGGGCCACTTCAACGCCTGGGTGCTCTCCCACCTCCGTATCACCGCATCGATCCCCGAATAGGAGCCTCCACCATGCCTCTGACCACCGACGCGTACGACAACGGCGACGACCTCTCCGCGTACACCGACTCCCTCATCGCCACCAAGGCCTCCCGTGTGGCGGACTTCGACACCCTTTCCTTCCAGGAGAAGGCCGGCGCACAGTTCCGCCGCGGCCAGATCCGGTACGTCGGCTCAGGTGCCACCGGCAACCACGAGAGCGACAGCCGGATCCTCCCGTCCGGCGGGTTCACCTTCTCCAACATGCTGTTGCCGCCCGGCGCCGAAGGCCCGGCCCACACCCACCACGATGTCGAAGAAGCCTTCTTCGTCCTGGAGGGCGAGGTCAAGGTCGGTATCCACCGCGGCCCCGACGAGGCCGAGTACCGCACCCTCGGCTACCGCGACATGATCGTGGTCCCCGCCGGTGTGACTCGTTCGCTCAAGAACGAGGGCGACACCGACGCCCTCTTCTGCGTCGTCATCGGCACGCAGAAGCCGCAGGTGCCTACCTACCCCGAGTACTCGCCGATGCACGGCGTCACCCGTGGCTGACCAGCCCCCAGCCGACGCACGCACTGTCGTCGTCACCGGCGCCGGCCGTGGCCTGGGACTGGCCATGGCCCGACGGGCGGGCGCCGACGGCTTCCGGGTCGTCGTCGCCGAACTGGAACGGGAACGGGGCGAGCACGCTGTCTCGGAACTGTGCTCGGCGGGCATCGACGCGCACTTCGTGCGCTGCGATGTCGCCGACCCCGCCTCAGTGGCCGCGCTGGCGGCCGCCGTACGCGAGATCGGCCCCGTGTACGGCCTGGTCAACAATGCGGCCCTCGCCAACGGAGTGGGCGGCAAGGAGTTCCAGGACCTCGACATCGAGGTGTGGGACCGGCTGATGGCGGTCAACGCCCGCAGCCCCTGGCTGGTGTCGAAAGCGTTGTACCCGCTCTTCGCGACGCCGGGGCGGATCGTCAACATCGCATCGGACGCCGCACTGTACGGATCTCCCCGCCTCGCCCACTACATCGCCTCCAAGGGTGCGGTCATCGCGCTCACCCGGGCCATGGCACGCGAACTCGGCGACAAGGGGATCACCGTGAACGCGGTCGCCCCCGGACTCACCGAGTGCGAGGCGACCGAGGCCGTGCCCGCCGAACGGCACGACCTCTACCGCATGAACCGGGCCATCTCCCGGCCGCAGCAGCCGGACGACCTCACCGGGATCGTCTCCTTCCTGCTCGGCGAGGAATCCCGCTACCTGACCGGACAGGTGATCGCCGTCAACGGCGGCTTCACCATGAACTGAACTGCAGGAGAGACGAGTTATGGATCTGGGACTCGCCGACCGCACCATCGTGGTCACCGGCGGCAGCTCGGGCGTCGGCCTGGCCACGGTCCGCGCGTTGCTCGACGAGGACGCCCGCGTCGCCACCTGTGGCCGTGACGCCGACCGGCTCGCCAAGGTGGCAGCCAACCTCGGCGCCGGACACGACCGTCTGCTGACCGGAGTCTGCGACGTCCGCGACGCGGGCGCCGTTGCCGACTTCGTCCGCCGCACCGCCCAGGAGTTCGGCGGCGTCGACGGACTCGTCAACAACGCCGGACAGTCCCGGATGAAGGGTCTCGACGACTCCACCGCCGAGGACTGGCGCGACGAGCTGGAGCTGAAGTTCGCCGGAGTACTCAACCCCCTGCAGGCCGCGCGCCCCCATCTCGCCGCCTCCGGCGCGGCGAGCGTCGTCAACATCAACGCGGTGCTCGCCAAGCAGCCCGAGCCCCGGCTGATCACGACGAGCGCCGCCCGGGCGGGCATTCTCAACCTCTCCAAGTCCCTGTCGGCCGAACTCGCCGGCGAGGGCATCCGGGTCAACTCCGTCTGCCTCGGCCTCATCGACACCGGCCAGTGGACAAGGCGCCACGCAGCCGCGGACTCCGGGAAGACCTACGAGGAATGGCAGGCAGAACTGGCCGCCGACCGGGGCATAGCCCTCGGCCGCCTCGGCCGGGCCGAAGAGGTCGCGTACGCGGTTCTCACACTGCTCTCGCCCCTCGCCTCGTACATCACCGGCACCAGCATCGACGTCTGCGGCGGAGTCGGCCGCTCCATCCTCTGAGGAGACACCATGCGTTACGACAACGGAGGCGATCTCCTCGTCACCGTCCTGCGGGAACTCGACATCGACACCGTCTTCGGCATCGTCAGCGTGCACAACCTGCCGCTCGTCGAGGCCGTCGACCGCGAACTGCGTTTCGTGCCGGTGCGGCACGAGGCGTCCGCCGTGAACGCCGCAGACGCCTACGGGCGCGCCCGGGGCACCCTCGGCTGCGCACTGACCTCCACCGGCACGGGAGCCGGCAACGCGGCCGGATCGCTGATCGAAGCGCTCAGCGCGGGCAGTTCCGTCCTGCACATCACCGGCCAGGTGGACAGCGAATTCCTCGGCAGCGGACGGGGTTTCATCCACGAGACCAAGGACCAGCTCGGCATGCTGAGCGCGGTCTCCACCTACGCCGCGAGTGTGCCGGACGCAGAGCAGGCGGGCCGGATCCTGCGCGAGGCGGCCCGCGCGGCGCTCACCGCGCCGGGCGGCCCGGCGAGCGTGGAGTGGCCGATCGACCTCCAGTTCGCGGCGCAGACCGATGAGCCGGCCGAGCTCCCCACAGCCGCCGTCCCGGCTCCCGCGGAAGGTGAACTGGCCGCAGCCGGAGCCCTTCTGGCCACCGCCCGCCGCCCGCTGATCTGGGCAGGCGGCGGTGTGGCAACCGCCGGAAGCGAGCTGGCAGGGCTGCTGGAGGCGACGGGAGCGGGACTGCTGACCTCGAACTCCGGGCGCGGCGCGGTGCCCGAGGACCACGAGCAGGTCATCGGAAACTTCGCCACCACCCCCGCGGTGCGCTCCCTGCTCGCCGACGCGGACGTGCTGCTCACCATCGGCACGCACTTCCGCTCGAACGAGACCGCCGACTACACGCTGGAACTCCCCGGGGCGCACATCCAGATCGACATCGAGGAGGACGCGCTGGGCCGGGTGTACCCCGTCGTCCACGGGCTGCACGGCGATGCCGCCGCCACTCTGACTGCTCTGCTGCCGCACGCCCGGCCCGCGGAGAGCGGCTGGACGGACCGCGTCGGCGCCGTACGCACCGAGGTGCGGGCGCTCCTGCACGACAACGTCGGACCGCAGGCCGCGATCTGCGACGCGATCCGCGCCGCGCTGCCCCGCGAGGCGGTCGTGGCCCGCGACGTCACGATCCCCTCCAGCAGCTGGGGCAACCGGCTGCTGGAGATGTACGACCCGCGGGACAACGTCTTCCCGCGCGGCGGCGGCATCGGACAGGGGCTCGGCATGGGCATCGGTGCGGCGCTCGCACGACCCGACGCGCCCACGGTCGTCATCGCCGGCGACGGCGGACTCGCCGTCCACCTCGGCGAGCTCCTCACCCTTGCCCAGGAACGGCCCCGGCTGACTCTGATCGTCTTCAACGACGGCGGCTACGGAGTCCTGCGCAACATGCAGGACCGCTACAGCGAGCGCCGCTCCGGGGTCGACCTCGCCACTCCCGACTTCGAACTGCTGGCGAGCGCCTGCGGGTTGCCGTATCTGCGGATCGCTTCCAAGGAGCACGCGGGCCCGGTGCTCGATGAAGCCATCGCCTCCGGAGGACCCACGCTCGTCGAGGTCGATCTGACGGCACTCGGACCGATGAAGGTCCCGTTCACCCCGCCCGTGAGGATCCCGGGCCAGTAGCCCGGTCGCGTGTACTGCCGGTAAGGAGGCAACAGGCCATGAGCGAGCATTCGCTGCAGCTGGTCGTCCATCGAATGACCTGGGAGGCGGACGGCGTAATCTCCGTCGAACTGACCCACCCCGACGGCAAACCCCTGCCCGCCTGGACGCCCGGTGCGCATCTCGACGTCCACGTCGGGGGCCAGGTACGCCAGTACAGCCTGTGCGGTGACCCGAGCGTGCCGGACGTCTACCGCATCGGCGTGCTCAACGAACGCGCCTCGCGGGGCGGTTCGCGGTTCGTGCACACACAGCTGCGCCCCGGGCAGCCGGTCACGGTCTCCGAACCGCGCAACCACTTCCTGCTGGCGGACGCCGACGCCTACCTGTTCGTCGCCGGAGGCATCGGGATCACTCCGCTGCTGGCGATGGCCAGGGAGGCGACCCGCAGGGGTACCGAGTGGCGGATGGTCTACGGAGGCAGGGGACGGGCGTCCATGGCGTTCACCTCGGAACTCGCCGCGCTCGGCGGTGATGTCACGCTCGTCCCGCAGGACGAACTGGGCCACATCGACCTGGACGCCGCGCTCGCGGACCTGCCCGACGGCACGCTGGTGTACTCCTGCGGTCCCGAACCCCTGCTCGCCGCCGTCGAGGCGCGCTGCCCCGAGGACCTGCTGCACCTGGAACGGTTCGCCGCACCGATGGTGGAACGCTCCAGTGACGACGAGGAGTTCGAGGTCGAGTGCCGCACCTCGGGCGTGACCCTCACCGTCGGCGCCGGTACCTCGATCCTCGACGCCGTCGAGGGCGCCGGGATCGACGCACCGAACTCGTGCCGCGACGGGATCTGCGGGTCCTGCGAGACCCGGGTGATCGAGGGCACCCCCGACCACCGCGACTTCCTGCTCAGCGAGGCCGAACGCGCCACCTGCGCCACGATGATGATCTGTGTCTCGCGGTGCGCCTCACAGAGCCGCCTCGTCCTCGACCTGTGACACATTCCCCCACACCTTCAGGAGACACCGTGAGCGACACCTGGCCGTACCTTGACGTCCACCAGTCACGTACCTGCGAGCCGACCCCGTACGAGTACAAGCTGGCCGCAACCCTCGAGGAAGTCTTCACCGAAGCGGGCCACGAGCTGAGCGACGTGGTGCGCGGACTCAACGCCCGCCAGGTCCACGCCGGCGATGGCACACCGTGGACCGAGGAATCCTTCCGCGCCGAGATGAACCGACTGGGAGCCTGACCATGACGCTGTCGTCCTCCGCCACGGCTGACCACATCTACGCCACCGGCCTGCGCAACCAGTGGCACCCCGTCGTCCCCTCGCACTTCGTCGCCCCCGGCGCGATGCGCAAGGTGACCGCGCTCGGTGAGCAGTGGCTGCTCTTCCGCCGTTCCGACGGCGCCCTGTCCATGCTCGCCGACCGCTGCCCGCACCGCGGGGCACCGCTGTCGCTCGGAAAGCACCTCGGCGACCGGGTGGCGTGCTGGTACCACGGTGTCGAGGTCGAGCCCGACGGGATGGTCTCCTCCGTCCCCGGGCTGCCGGGCTGCAGTCTGGAGGGCAAGAAGCTGGTCACCTCGCTGCCGGTACGCGAGGTCGCGGGCGCGATCCTCGCCTACTTCGGCGACGAAGAGCACCCGGAGCCGGCCGAACTGGTGCTCCCGGAGCCACTGACGGATCCCGAAGTGGACGCATTCCTCTGCTACGCCGAGTGGAACTCACCATGGCGCTACGCCGTGGAGAACCTGCTCGACCCGATGCACGGCGCCTTCCTCCATCATGATTCGCACACGATGTTCGACGGTGAAACGACGGCCAAGTTCCGTATCCGAGAGACCGGGCGCGGCTACTTCTTCGAGAAGACCGACCAGCGCGGCGTCAACTTCGACTGGGTGGAACTGTGCCGCACCGGCGTGGACTGGGCCGACCTGTCCATCCCGTACCCACCGTCGGCCGGCCCCGGCGGGCCATTCGGGATCGTGGGCATGGTCTGCCCGGTGGACGAGCAGCGCAGTGGCGTCTTCTTCTGGCGCTATCGCCGGGTCGAGGACTGGCAGCGCGCCTCCTGGCGTTTCCTCTACCGAACGCTGATCGAGAAGCGCCACTGGGAGGTCCTGGAGCAGGACCGCGTCATGCTGGAGTCCATGCCGGGCGACGCCGACCGGCGGGAGAACCTGTACCAACACGACCTGGGCGTGGTGCGGCTGCGCCGGCTGTACCGTGCGGCGGCCGAGACACAGTCGTCGGCAGGCGCCTGACGGCTCGCCGTTCATCATTGAGTACGAGCGGGGCAGCGATGCCGGCGTCATCCACCAGGCGTCGAGTCGGAGCACAAGCCGCTGGAGGAGGTCTCACCCTGATGATCAGCGGCCGGCCTCAGAACGGGCCGGCCGAAACCAGCAGGGCACCCGCCACCGCACTCGTCCTCGCCGTCGACAGTTGCGCAGCTGCAGAGAGCTCCCGGCTGCTGCACCGGGTTCCCGAGCTCAGCCTCTCGCGTTCGGCGGCAGCCCGCGCCAGAGGCTTCCGAACCGCGGCCCGGAAGCCGACCGAACCCACGGGCACCCCATGGCCAATTGGTCTGTACTTACTCTCGCCAAAACCTGACGCGTACCAGTAGCGTGCGCTCACCCCCGCTTCCCTTCGGTCCCACACGCGCACTGAGTCACACAAGGAGAAACGGGATGCCAGACGAGTTCGGATTCCCCGACTACCCGCCGCACCACCGGGCAGCGCCGCACGGCCCCGCGCCCTACTTGTCCCCCTCGTATCTCACTTACCCCTGGCAGCCGCATCCGGAGCCCGACAGGGGAACGACGCCGCGCTATCCGGCACTCGGCCACCACAGCGACCTGCGTGTCCTGCGCACTGCCTACCGTTCCCTCCGGCGCGTGGCAACGTGCACGGCGCTCGGGTACTTCACCCTCTTCCTCGTCCTGTCCGCTTTCGCGCCTTCGCTGATGAGGGGCACCGTCTCGGGCGGTCTGTCCACGGGGCTGCTGCTCGGGCTGATCCAGGTTCCGGTCACCTTCGTGGCGATCGGGCTCTACGAGTCCACGGCGCGCCGCAGGGTCGACCCGATCGCGGACCGGATCCGCGAGCAGGCCGAGCTGGACGCCCAGCGGGGAGCCGGACGTTGACCGGTTTCAGCAGTTCGGCGCAGGCGATGTCTTTGATGGCCTTCACGACGGTCGCCACGATCATCCTGCTGCTGTGCGTGATGACAGGTCCCGACGGAGACGACCTCGACGAGTTCTACACGGGGTACGGATCGCTGTCGCCGATGCGCAACGGCCTCGCCATCGCCGGTGACTACATCTCCGCCGCGACGGTCCTCTCCACGGGCGGGGTCATCGCGCTCGACGGGTACGACGGCGTGGTTCTGGCGCTGAGCATAGCCCTCTCCCTCATGTTGCTCATGTTCCTGCTGGCCGAACCGCTGCGCAACGCGGGCCGGTTCACCATGGGTGACGTGCTTGCGCGGCGGACGCCCGGACGCGCGGTTCGCATCGCCGCGTGCGCCGCGACCATCGCGGCGCTGGTGCCGATGATGCTCATTCAGCTCGCCGGCACCGGTGATCTGCTGGCGTTCATCCTCGGCTTCTCCGGCGACTCGCTCAAGACCGGGTGCATCGTGGGCGTCGGAGCCTTGATGATCAGTTATGCGGCGATCGGCGGGATGAAGGGCACCGCTCTCATCCAGATTCTGAAGATCGTGATGCTGTTCGGCTCCGGTGCGATAGTCGCCGCCTTGATCCTGCGGCAGTTCGACTGGGACATGGGCAAGCTGTTCTCCGCCGCAGCGGCACACAGCGGGGTGGGGCTGTCCTTCCTGCATTCCGGTCTCGAGTTCGCCGACGGGCCCAACCCCCGGCTCGACATGATCAGCTCAGAGATGACCGTCGTCCTCGGCGGCGCCTGCCTGCCGCATGTCACCATGCGCATGTACACCGCGAACACTGCCCGCCAGGTGCGCCGGTCGATGTCCTGGGCGGTGCCGTGCGTGGCCCTCTTCATGCTGATCACCATGATCGTCAGTTTCGGCGCGACGGCGTTGATCGGGCGCGCGACGATCGCAGGTGCCGACCCTACGGGCAGGACCGCCTATCTTCTGGGGTCGCGTGCCGCGCTCGGGGCCGACGTCTCGTCGGCCGAATCGTTCCTGTTCACCTTGGTCACGACGGCGCTCTTCCTCACCCTGCTGGCATCGGTCGCCAGCATGATCCTGGCCTGCGCCAACACCCTCGCGCACGACGTGTTCGCCAGCCGGCGCGAGGAGACGACCCCTCGCCGAGAGATGACCCTCGCACGGGTGTCCGCCCTGGCGGTGGGCGCCCCCACCATCCTGCTGGCCACCCTCGTGCAGCACCACAACCTGCAGCCGCTGGCCCTGCTGTCGGCCTCCCTCGGCGCATCGGCACTGGCACCGGCACTGGTCTACAGCCTCTTCTGGCGCCGCTACACCCGTACGGGCCTGCTGTGGACCCTGATCGGCGGCACGCTCGTCACCATCGTCCTCATGACCGGCACCAACCTGGTCTCCGGTTCCCCCTTCTCCGCCTTCCCTCACTCCGACTTCAACTGGTTCCCGTTCACCACCACCGGCCTGGTCTCCATACCTCTGGGCTTCGCGCTCGGCTGGGCAGGAACCATGCTTTCCGGGCGGCGGAATGCGGAGGAACAGCGCCGGCAGTACGAGGCGGTCGAGGCATGGATCCTTGCCGGGGTGGCCCGACGAGGAGGCTGACGTCCCAGCCGCTACATCGCAGGGCACGCCGGAAAGGTGGCAACCCCCCGGCCCCGAACCGGTGCTGGGGCGCCGACTTCACCCACGTCGCCACGTTCGCGGCTGTGGCCAACGTCTCCTTCGTCGTGGACCCTTTCTCTCTCCCCCCGCATCGTCGGCTGGTCAGCAGCCACGTCGAAGGAGACACCGCTCGTCCTGGACACCCCTGAGACGGCCCTGTGGCAAGGCGAACGAGAAGAACACCCTTATCGGAGAGGTGAGTTGATACATCACTCCGACGCGGGTCACAGGGCAAATTCGAGTGGTCGTCGCAACACCTCGGTCATGGAGGTGTTGATGGGCAGGCCAGCGGGTTGGATGACGGAGTCGACCGGCAGGTCACCGATGAAGTCGCCGGACACGCCGTCACTGCGACGCGACGCGGAGCGGTTGTTCTGGCGTGAGATCGGCAAGGGACTCACCAGCGATGAGACCGCGATCGCGGTCGGCGCGTCGCAGGCGGCCGGCAGCCGTTGGTTTCGGGAACGTGCTGGCAGGTTGTCCGTGAGGGGATCCGGATGGAGGTGGGGGAGCGATTCTCCCGAGGTGAGAAGACTGCGGTGATCGCCAGGGATCTGTGGGTGAGCGAACGTTCGGTGGAACTGTGGCGCCGGGCCTGGCGCGAGGGCGGGACAGCGGCCCTGAAGTCGTCGGTGCCCGCGAAGCTTCCCAAGCTTTCCGATGCACAGTTCGTGTTGTTGGAGGGCGAGTTGGCCCGGGGCTGCCGTTCTGATCGTGGGGGACGAACAGGTGGTTGTCGACGCTGACCTGGTGAGCTGACCCCGAGCGGAGGATCGGGATGGGTGGCTTCCTGCATGGTGTGCCGATACGGCTCGCTGTTGCGATGAGGCAGAGCAAGGATGCTCGGTTGCGCATGGCCAGTGGTCAGGGGGAGGAGGGTGTATCCGGCAGGGATGCTGCGAAGGGGACATCCTGGGGCGCCTGGTGGTGCCCTTCGTGGGGGAGGGGCCGACACGGGCCTGGTGAGTCTGCAGCGACGCTGCGGTCGTGCCCTGGACGCCCGCATGGTCGGCCGCCCGGACGGCCAGTCCAAGAGCCATTAGAAACGGCCCAGACGGCACGGTCAGGGAGCTTGTGTGCTCGAAGACGATGACGGGCGGGGTTCTGCGGGGGCCGTGAGATTGTCCGCCCACGCGCCGACCAGCACAGTGACCGCCGCGGCCACGGCCGCTACCAGCACGGTACTCACCGGGGCGGCCAATGAGGAAAGCCGCCGGAAGTTCCGTATGTGTCACCACAGAAGGTCGGCACGGTGGACCAGCCGGATTTCCCAGTACAGCGCGAGCCCGAGCGTCATCACCGCTCCCTGGGCGAGCAGCAGGAAGGCGGTCAGCGCGGCTTGGTCGAAAGGCAGGCGCAACCGCGGCCACGGAAGCAGCAGTTGCACCGGGCACATTGCTGCCCACGACGACGGTGGCCAGCCACATCACCTGCAAAGCAGGAGCGATGACGTCCACACCGGTGAAGAAGACATTGCCCGGGTCCTGCCCGACGAGATGCGCCAGCAGCACGGCGGTGGGCGGTTGATCGAGAAGGTAGTGGCGCAGTGGTGACCACCACGGCAGCAGCGTCGTCGGGAGCAGGAGGAGGGCCACCGCCCATGGGGTGAGGCAGAGGAAGGACAGAGGCCAGGACGCCAGCAGGGCGCGATAGACGAAGGTTGCCGGCACACCTGATTCGAGTGGCTGGAACTCCCAGGGCACGTACTGCAGGGCGTTCGTCGAGGCCACGCCAGCCCAGACCGTGGCCGCGAGTGTGGTTGCCCAGCCGCGTACCGCGCGTCCGGCGAGTCCCAGCCGGACGGAGAGGAAAACCGGAATGGCCGCCAGCGATGCCGCCAGCAGACAACCTGATACCGGCGAAGTCCAGTCCGGCCCGCCCATCACCCACGCCGTGAGCACAAGCACGGGTGCGGGCGCGGTGACCATCAGCACGCGCGTTGCCCGTAGCGGTCTGCCGACGCGCAGTGCGTACACGGCGGAAACCGTGAGGCTGGGCACTGCGAACAACAAGGCCCCGAGGAGCGCGCCTTGGATCTTCAGTTCCATCGGCGAGGACGGATCCTCGGGATAGATCCCGTAATACGCGCCGCGGGTGAACAGCCAGGACACCTCGGCCCACGAAGCCTGGTACACGTCCCACGCCGTCGTGGCCAGCGCCGCGCACGACAGCAGGGCGTAGGACAGCCAGACGGTCCACGCGCCGCGTCGGCGCACTGAGGCAGACACGCAGGTGCGAACGATGCCCAAGAGGGCTCCGGCGGTCGCCGTCAGCAGGCCCAGTACGGAGAGGAGCGCCTTGAAGCCCCGCAGTGCCACACTGCCGGAATCCGCCGAGGGTGGATTCCAGGCGTCCGTCGACACGATGCCGACGCCGGCCGGCACCTGGTGCTGCGAGAGTTCGAACTGGACCGAGTGAGCTGTCTGCGATTCGGGTCGGTCGTCGACGCGCAGTCCCCACGGCCGCGGGACCGCGAACGCCGTGACGCCGGCGCCGCGGCTGCGAAGCCGGTCTCCCCACGCCGGGAGGCGGTACCGTCCGCAGATCCCGACGAGCGGGACCGGCAGTTGGAGGCCCAGGTCGGTTTCAAAGTCCTGGTGCTCATGAATCTGTGCAGGTCACGGCAGTACGACGATGGCGTCCCGCCGTGTGGTGCAGGCCGTGAGGATCTACGCAGCGGGTCTGGCATTGGCGGGGACTGCACGGCTGGATATAAGCGATCGCCACCCGGATCCTGATCGCGTTAGCTGTGGGGCATGCCTGAACTGCGCACTGATCGTCTCTTGCTCCGCCGGTGGCGGGAGTCCGACCTTGAGCCGTGGGCGGCGATGAACGCCGATCCCAAAGTCCGAGAACACCTGGGGGATCTGCTGACGCGGGAGCAAAGCGATGCCACGGTGGCAGTCATGCAGGCCGAGTTCGACGACCGAGGATTTGGATGGTGGGCGCTGGAAGCAAGGGAGACCGGTGAGTTCATCGGCCGCGTCGGCTTGGACGAGGTGGACGAGGACATGCCCTTCGCGGGAGTGGATATCGGATGGCGGTTGATGCGTTCTGCGTGGGGTCAGGGTTACGCCACAGAGGCCGCCCTGACGTGCCTTGCCTTCGGCTTCGAGGCCCTCGGGCTGCCGGAGGTGGTTGCGTCGACGACCGTCAACAACCTTCGTTCCCAGGCGGTGATGCGCCGGATCGGCATGACCTGGGACCCGGCCGACGACTTCGAGGATCCGAGCGTGCCCGAAGGGCCGCTACGCCAGTGTGTGCTGTACCGGACCCCCGCGGAGATGCTCACGGCCTACACCACGCGGCGGGACACCATCAGTACGACGGTGTCTCGGTGACCCGCCACGCAGACAACGAAGCTCCGGATGGGCAGGGCGACTTGGCAAGGTCACCCCGTCAACCGGACTTCGTTGCGTGCGTGGCGGCCTTCCGCCGGATCGTCACACCGCTGCGACCTGCGCACTCCCGTGATCACCAGGACTTTGAATCAGCCCTGGCGTCAGGGCTGGCTGTAGCCGTCGAGGAACGTGGCGATCCGCGTTACCGCGTCGGCGAGTTCTTCGACGCGGGGAAGGGTGACGAGACGGAATCGGCCATGCCCTCCATCACCTGGTCGGTGCTGGTAGAGATGGTCTGCTTGGAGACCTCGGCGCCGTAGACCTCGACCAGGTGCGAGGAGATCTCCCCGTGGGTGAGACCCTTCGCGGACAGTGACAGCACCATCTCGTCCACACCCGTCAGCCGGCGCTGCCGCTTCTTGACGATCTGCGGCTCGAAGCTGCCCTCGACGTCACGGGGCACCTTGACCTCGACCGGCCCGACGTCGGTCAGCACGGTCTTCGCTCTGGTGCCGTTGCGGCTGTTGCCGCTGTTCTTCCCATGAGGATCATGCTTGTCATAGCCGAGGTGATCGGTGATCTCACCCTCCAGAGCGGACTCCAGCACCCGCTTGGTCAACTGCTGCAGCAGCCCGCCCGCACCGGTCAGTTGCATGCCCTCACTCCGGGCGCGCTCCCGTGATCGCGATCAACTGTTCGTCCGACGTGGCCACACCGACCGACTCAGCCGCGGATTCGTGCTCGACCGTCTTCTCACTCACTTGGCGTCTCCATGATCAACAGATCCGCCGTTTATTAGACACTCCCTCTCTACGCTACGAGGGGAAGGTCAGGCCGGCTTACCTGGTGAAGCGTGAAGAGCCGAGGTTCACCAGGTGGCCGACCATGCTGATCTGCACTCCGTCCGAAGTGGCACGCGCCTCGGTGAAGTCCACGTTTTCGGGGAGTTGAACCCGCCAGGTGGCCGTTGGCTGTTCCGTACCGGGGAGGTTCAGGGAGATCTCCGTTCCCTGGGCGAGCAGGGTGCCCGTGCTGTTCAGCTCCCGCCCGCCGACGGTGCCCGTGACCTTGAGCCGCGCGGCCTGCCCGGTCGAACCCGGGGCCTGTGAGATGTGGATGGGGCCGCCGTTGCCCGCCAGACGGGTGACCACGCCGGACAGTGCTTCGTACGAGAGGGTCAGTGTGCCTGTGGCGAGGTTCGCCTCGGCGCTGCGTGCGGTGAGGGAGGTCACCTGCACGCCATGCAGGTCGAGTTGGAGCTGCTTGACGGGCAGGTAGCCGCCCTGAGCGTTGTTCGTGGTGTCGAGGGTGAACTGCCCCGCTGTCAGCTTGATGTGGTCGAATGTCTGGCTGAGCGCCTGAGACAAGAAGGGGAATCCTTCGACCGACACGTTGAGGTGGCCGTCGGTGGTGTTCTGGTAGCCGTACTTCTCTGCTGCGAGGTGCGTGGCTTCCTTGTCTGCGAAGTGCACGGCGACGCGGTCCGCGATGGTGAAGAGTACGGCCAGCACCGCCACCGTGATCGCGAGGACCTTCACCCAGCGACGTCTCATGTTGATTCCCCCGTAGTTCCAACCTCGGTTGCGCACGACCAGTTCGGGAACTGATCATGCACGGCACGCGGCTCGCGCGCCATCCTGGTGGAGGGGCTACGGGTTCGCGGCATTCGCGACCGGCAGGTCGGACCTGGGTCTGCGTCGGATGTTGACCGCCAAGGATGCGTCAAAGGGTCATCAGGGGAACATACTTGATCGTGCGGGAAGGTTCTCGCGGTGATCCTGAGGGGGAGCGGCAAGGTGAGTGGCGGAGTCCAGGGGCTGGGCAAGGTCGAGGTGCGGCTGAAGTGGGATCCGAGTCCGTACGGGGAGCCGCCTCGGCACCTCGACATCATCGCGACGACGTATCCGGCGGACGCCCCTTACGGGCCGCCGGCGTATGTCGTGCACTACGACAGTCGGTCGCCGGACGGCACCATCAACATGAGCCGGCACAGCCAGACCGGCATGGGCTTCGGGTTCGTCGAGGTGATGGTCCTGGAGTTGGATCGGCTCTCACCCCTGTACGGGCGGGTGGTGGTCGGGGTGGCCATCCACCAGGACGGCGGCCCCCGCACGTTCGCTGACATCTCCAACGCAGGGGTGGTCGTCGTTGAGGGATACCGGCAGCTGATCGCGGACGACCTCGCCCGGGTCGCCGATGCCACGGCCGCGACGGTGGCCGAGTTCACCCGGGACTCCGCTGGAGTTTGGGAGATGCGGGAGATGATCAGGGGCTTCGACAGCGACCCGGTGGTCTTCACCGCGGAGATGGGCAGCCCGCAGCATTGACCGCTCCCCGGGTCTTTCGATCATCGGCCGCTTTGCTTACGGGGTCGGACAGCACCACTCAAGAGCGCTGCTGCGCCGCCCCCGCTGCAGCGCGTCATCCTCTACATCGACGACCTGGACCGGTGTGCCCCGCAACGCGTGGTGGAGGTACTCGCTGCCGTTCACCTGATGCTTGCGCTTGAGCTCTTCGTCGTGGTGGTGGCGGTGGATCCGGAGTGGCTCATCAAGTCACTGCACGTGTACCACCAGGACTTCTTTGGCCCGGCGCCGACGTCGGGCGAGGTGACTGCCGACGGCCCCAACACAGGTCCGCTGGATTATCTCGACAAGATCTTCCAGGTTCCGTTCACCATTGCCAGATCCAGTGAGGACGCCACCGCGCGTTATCTTCGTTCGCTGCTGGCGCCGACCGGACGAGGTGCTGAGGCAGGACAGCCTGCCGGAGAAGCCGGCGACGCTGGTTCTTCCGGCCTGTTGGAAGGGGGAGCGACGGCAGAGTCGGGCGCTGATGATGAGAGCTCGCCGCCGTCCGATACGGATGCTGCCTCGCTACGGTCGATGTGCAGCGGCCTCCGGTGACGGTTCCGGAGCTGCGAGATCTACGCCCCGACACTCTTCAACTCCACACCGCTGAGTGCGACTTCATGACCGTCCTCGGGGCACTGCTGCCGACTCCCCGTGCTGCCAAGAGGCTGGCCAACCTGTACCGACTGGCCAGGATCAGTATCCCGGCCGGGGATCTCGACGCGTTCGTGGCCGCGGAGCACCGGGCACTCCAAGTACTTCTGGCGGTGCTGGTCGGGTCACCAGCCGCGTCCCAGCAGATATTCATCGGCGGCACTCGGCTGGGCAGAAGTCCTGCCCAGCCCACTGTCGCGCCCGAGCGCTACGCCCACCGCATCCCGATCGCGGACAGCTGCTCGCGCCGGTCCTCCGGCAGCGTCGCCTCACGGGAGCGCTGGTTGCCGATCCATGCCCCGAGACGGAACTGCAGCTCCCATCCGTCCTCGGAGAGCACCGTCTCCACGTGCTTGCGGGGAACGATCAGATGGCCTTCGCGCTCGTAGAACTGAGCTGCGGCTGCCAGGTTGGCGGCCCACTTCTCGGCCTGGGTACGGCGCTGCTTCGGCTTCTCGTCCTCGGTCGCGGGCTCGATCCCCAGGACCTGCTCCAGCATCCACTGCTGCACCCCAGTGAGCTTGTCCCAGCCCAGACGCTGGGCACGCACCCACCGCCCGAGGTCCTCGCCCTGGCGCAGGATGTCACCCGGCTCGGCCGGCAGCTCGCCCCCGTTGTCCAGGTGCTGCCGGGTGAGGTGGCAGGCCCGCTGCCATTCCACGGGCCAGGTGGGGCACCATGAGGCGTCGATCTCCTCCAGCTGCTTGCGCCGGTCCTCCGACAGCGCGCCGGCCGCCGAACCGACCGGCAGTCCCTCGGCACGCCGCTGCTCGATGTTCACCGTTTTCCGACCTGGCACCTCGTTCCAGGCCGGCCCCGCAACGATGCGCAGCAGGGCACGAGCGTGCAAGCGTCTCGCTCGTCGGCCAGGTCTTCCAGATCCAGAAGAAGGCGACGCCGCGTGCCTTGGTCCGCGTCTATCGCGACGGTAAGGCTGTTCTCGTCCGTGCGTGGACGTTCCTGAGGGACAGATCGCCGTCGGTGGCACCGTGACGGGCAACAAGTGGCGTGCGTTGTCCAGGCCCAGCGCAGTTCGGAGACGATCACATGGGTGAGTTCGGCGTCGGCCTGCCCGTACGGCTTCGTCCCGGTGTACGTGGTGCCCTCGGTCAGATTCTGACCATCGGGAGCGGCAGACAACCGTGGCCTGCACCCCGGGCGCGCCCAGCAGGACAGCCTCCATCAGATCCACGGCGGCCAAGTCTGCGAACCCCTGGCTCACCAGGCAGTCCGCGAGTTCCTCCGCGATACGCGCATGTCCAGATCGCCGCCGATGCGCTCCGCCACCGAATGAAGGAGACGCATCCGCCGCCGGCCGCGCTGGGCAGTCTCGAAGCCCAGCAACATCTCGCTGGCACCGGCCACCGGCCAACCGCAGCCGACGACAAACTCAGCAGACAGAAGGTACTGATGGTCTTCGCGCTCGTTCTATGGCTCCTGCTGCCCGTCGTCTGGGCGGCACTACCCTGGCTGCCTCCGAACCGGACGTTCGGCTGCTTCGTGGCAGCGGCGCAGCTGATGCTGTCCGTAGTGACCCTCTCCGTCAGAATGCCGGCGGAGAATCTGCCGGCATGGTTCCTCATTCCAGGGCTGGTCTCCTCCGTGGCGCGACTGGCATCTGTGCCCTTGATGCGCCTGCGGAAAGGATGAGCGGGGTTGGGCCGCGTCCTGGCTGACCGGCAGGAATCCAGTCTTGGTTGGGGCTGTGGCATGGCACAGACCTGGTCGATCGTCGCGGAGCGCCCTCGGCACACAGGGGACCGGGAGAAGGGGCGGCCCTGACACCCCAGCCCGCCGGTACCGACCCCGACACCGCTACCGATGCCGTCCGGGGCGAGGTGGGTCACATTACGTAGCGATGACCGATGCCCTCCTGAATCGAGGTGCCTAGTGTCATCACGTCCCTGGTGGCAACGGATCGGAATCGGACCCACATGCGTCTGCTCACCTACCTCGTCGGCTGCAGTGTCGACGACTTCACAGCCGCTCCTGACGGACAGTGCGACCCCTTCGGCTTCGACGGCGGTCTCAAGGACGCCGTTCTGGCCGAGTACTCCGAGACCGTCCCGGACCATGTCCGCAGTCCGCTGGGCATCGTCAGCACGCCGAACAGACTCTTCGACACGGTCGTCATGGGGCGCGGCGTCTACGAATCCGCTCGGGCGGCCGGTGCCGACAGCCCGTATCCCTGGCTGCGGCAGTACGTGGTCTCCTCGTCCCTGAGACGGCCCGCGTCAGGCGTCGATGTCGTCGCCGGGGACCCGGCAGAGTTCGTCCGCAGACTGAGGCGGCGGCCGGGCATGGGCGTCTGGCTGTGCGGCGGCCCGGTGCTGGCCGGGCGCTTGCTGCGCGAGGTCGACAAGCTCGTGGACCATCACCACCCGGTGGTGTTCGGGGCCGGCGTTCCGCTGTTCCACGCGGCATTCGACCCTGCCGCCTTCACGCTGACCGACTTCCGGATCTTCGCTGCCGGCGCGACTGTCACTACGTACACCAAGCAGTAGGAGCACCCGTGTTGTTTCGCCCCACGACCGAGGCCGATCAAGAGCGTGTCGCAGCGGTCATCGTGGATGAACCGGTCGGCTGGATCGACGCCGACCGCTACCTGGATGAGTGGAAGCAGGGGATGTACCGGTCGGAGTGGACCTGGATCGCCGAGGACGACGGGCGGATCGTGGGCCGGTCCTTGTGGTGGGGGCAGCAGGACAGCGCTCACCCCGTCGCCCTGGACTGTCTGCATGTCGACCCGACGCTCCCCGACCGTGCGAAGGTGGCGGCCGGGCTGCTGACCGCCGCGCTGCGGGCATTCGCCGACGCCGGTGCGCCCAAAACTCCGCTGTACAACCTGACGCTGCCCCTCGGCTGGCGTGACACCCCGGCCGCGGTGGCCGCCGTGGAGTGGCGGCGCCGGGCCGCCGTGGCAGCAGCCCTCACACACGAGGTGGAACGGCTGCGCCTGCAATGGACGGCCGACATCGGCCTCCCCGCGTCCAGGGGCCGGCTGACGTTCGCCCCCGCTTCGGACGAGGAGTTCGTCCGGCTGTTCCGTCGGATAGCCGTCGGCAGCCTGGACGACGAGACCCGCAGGAACATCGCCGTCAAGGGCGCCGAAGTCACGGCCAGGGACGAGATGGACTTCTATCTCGGCTGCCCTGGTCGGCGCGAGTGGTGGCGCGTGGCCCACACCCCGGACGGGCAGGTCGCGGGCCTCGCCCTCCCCTCCGCGACACCGTATGCCCGCAATGTGGGCTACCTGGGCGTCGTCCCCGAGTTGCGCGGCCATGGGTACGTGGACGACCTCCTCGCCGAGATCACCCTCATCCATGCGGAATCCGGTGCCGAACTGATCACAGCCACCACGGACACCGGCAACGCCCCCATGGCTGCGGCCTTCGCCCGCGCCGGCTACCGGACTTCGGAGATCCGCATGCTGTATTCGGCGCCGGTGGCGAAGGGCGGAGAGACGGAGGCCCCTTCGTCCGAAGGAGACGGACGGTTGATGAAGGGCGGCAGCGGTCGCGCCGGATGAAGAGAGCCGTATGAGCCGTATGAAGAGAGGAGAGCCGGTCTGATGCCGGTTTTCATCGAAGAGTTCACCTTGGCCTGGCGGGACAGCGGTCCCTACGCACTCACCACGGGCCCGGACGGAGCGCTGTGGTTCACGCTGGTTCACAGCGGGGGCATCGGGCGTCTCGTGCCCGGAGGGGTACTCACGCACCATCAACTCGATCCGGACTGCGGGCCGGCGATCATCACTGTCGGGCCGGACGACGCCTTGTGGTTCACCGAGCACCGGGCGCACCGCATCGGCCGGATCACCCTCGACGGCAAGGTCGAGGAATTCACCGTGCCGACTGCGGAGTGCGGTCCGTTCGGAATCGCCGCCGGGCCGGACGGAGCGCTGTGGTTCACCGAGACCGCCGCCGACCGGATCGGCAGGATCACCACCGACGGCCGAGTGACCGAGTTCCCGCTGCCGGCCACGGGGACCTACCCCTCCGCGATCACCGCAGGCGCCGACGACGGGATGTGGTTCACCCTGAACCAGGCCGACGCGATCGGGCGGATCGGCATGGACGGAGCCGTCACTCTGCACCCGTTGCCGACCAGGTCCGCCGCCCCGGTGGGCATCGCGGCCGGGCACGACGGGGCGGTCTGGTTCGTCGAGATCGGTGCAGGGCAGATCGGGCGGATCACCCCGGACGGCGGGATCACCGAGTTCCCGCTGCCCGACCGCACGTCACGGCCGCATGCCATCACCCCCGGCAGCGACGGCACGTTGTGGTTCACCGAGTGGGCCGGCAACCGGGTGGGTTCCCTCACCCTCGACGCCACTGTCACGGTGTACGACCTGCCGACCCCGGGCTCGGAGCCGCACGGGATCACCCTGGGCCCGGACGGAGCTCTGTGGACAGCGCTGGAAATCGGCGCACTCGCCCGCGTCCGTGTCGGCACGCAACCAAGCAACGAACAACGAGGGAACGAAAGGGAACGCTCATGAAGTACGCACTCGTGATCTTCGAGACCGATGAGTCGCGCCACCGGATCCGGACCGACCGGGCCGCTCACCGAGCGGCGTACGAGACCTGGATCGGCAAGATCGCGGCGGCAGGCAAACTGATCAGTGGCGATGCCCTGGACACCCAGTCGGCCTCCGCGACGACCGTGCGCAAGACCACCGAAGCAGCGCCCGCCACGGTGACCGACGGGCCCGCACACCCCGGCGAGGAGACCTTGGGCGGCTGGTTCGTCATCGACGTGGCCGACCGTGAGGAAGCCGTGGAACTCGCCAAGGAGCTCCGCACCTTGGAGACCATCGAGATCTGGCCGGTGCTCGAAGGCGCCTGAGGACGGCCCGTTGCGGCATCGCCCCTTCCCCGACGTACAGTGTCGATCATGATGCTCGGTTGCTGGCGGGGGAGCGGACGGTGCAGGGGCGCGCAGAAGAACGACGCCACATTGAGCGGATGCTCGCCAACTCTCGGCGCGGAGCAAGCAGTTCACTGCTGCTGCACGGCCAGGCCGGCATCGGCAAGACCACTCTCCTTGAGCATGCGGCCGCCCACGCGGACGGCATGCGCGTGCTGCGGGTCGAGGGCATCGAGTCGGAGATGGAGCTCGCATTCGGAGGGCTCCACCAGCTCCTCCTGCCGGTGCTCGATCTACTCGACCGGCTGCCGGGACCGCAGGCTGGGGCTCTGCGCGCCGTCTTCGGCCTGAGCGACGAGCCCGTACGGGACCGTCTCACCCTGGGGCTCGCCACACTGTCGCTGCTGTCCGAGGCGGCCACGGACGACCCCCTGCTGTGCCTGGTCGACGACCTGCAATGGCTCGACCGGCCGTCCGGGGACGCGCTGACCTTTGCCGCCCGGCGGCTGCGGGACGAAGGCATCGTCATGCTCTTCGCCACCCGCGGCACCTCGCCGGAGAGCGGATCGAGGGCGCTGCCGCGGGTACACGTCACCGGCATCGACCGGCGGTCGGCCATGGCGCTGCTGCCCGGCCTGGCTCCCCCGGTCGCCGAGCACATCCTCGACCAGGCGCAGGGAAACCCACTGGCACTGCGGGAGTTGACCGCCGCGCTGACCCCGGCGCAGCGCGCCGGACAGCTGGGGCCGCTGGCGCCGGCCGAGGCGCGGCCCGAGCTGCCCCATCAGCTCCAGGACGCGTTCGCACAGCAGATCCGCCGCCTTCCCGCCGCGACCCAACGCATTCTCGCGGTGGCCGCGGCCGACGACATCGGGGACCTTCCCACCGTGCTGGCAGCCGCGGGCCGGCTCGACGGGGAGGTCAGCGATCTAGAGCCCGCCGAGCGTGCCGGACTGGTCTTCGTCTCCGCGCAGAAACTACGTTTCCGGCACCCCCTCATCCGGTTCGCCGCCTACCAACAGGCCCCGCTGGCCTGGCGAATCGCAGCGCACCGGGCGTTGGCGGCGGACCTGGACGGCGCCCAGCACGCGCACCGGCGCGCCTGGCACCTGGCCGCCGCGACGACCGGCCCGGACGAAGAGGTCGCCGCGGAGTTGGAACGGGTCGCCGAGTGGGCCGGAAGCAGGCAGGCGATGGCGTCCGCGTCCGCGGCGTACGAGCGGGCCGCCCGCCTGACAGCCGATCCGCACCGGCACGCCCGCCGCATGATCACCGCCGCGCAGAAGGCGAGCGAGGCCGGCCAGGACGAACGGTGTCGCGCTCTCACCGACCAGGTGCCACTGCCGTTGCGGGACCCAGGGATGGCGGCGGACTTCGCCCGCGTCCGTTCCGTGGTCGAGCTCGGCTACGGCAGCCCCGGCCGGGCCGCCCGCATCCTGGCCGACTGCGCCGATACGATCTCGGCCGACCGCCCGGACAAGCTCGCGCCACTGTTGACCGACGCCATCCACGCGGCCTTCTGCGCGGGCGACGCACCCCTCATGGTGGAGATCGGCGTCCGCACACCCCATCTGCCGATCCTGGCCGTGCCCGCCTACCTCCTGGCGGGCGACCTGCCCGGCGCGCGCCAGGCCCTGGACACTCTCGTCAGGGCCGGACGCCTCGCCGACGTTGGGCTCATGGACCAGTTGGTGACCGCGATCTACTGCCACCTGATGGCCGATCACGCGACCGCGCACGAACTGACCGCCGCGGCGGTCGCCCAATGCCGCGAGCAGGGCATCGGTGGATGGCTGCCCACCACGCTGCATCTGCGCGCCCAGGTGGAGCTGGCGCTCGGCCGGCCCGACTATGCGCACGCACACGCCACCGAAGCGCTCCGGCTGGCCGAGGGTTACGACCTGGACCACCGAGCAGCCCATCTGCGCGCCCTGTTGGCGGTGCTGGCCGCCGTCCAGGGGGAGGAGACGCAGACCCTGAAAATGGCCGAACAGGCACTGGAGTACACCCGCCCGCGCGAGGTCGGACGGGGCTCGGCGGAGGCGCTGTGGGCGCTGGGGCTGCTCGACCTCGGCCTCGGGCGGGCGCAGGCCGCGCTACGCCATCTGGAGGCGGCCCGGCAGGCTGCGGGCCACCCCTTCCTGGCCCGGCACCTGTTGCCGGATCTGATCGAGGCGGCCGTGCGCGCCGGACATCCGGAAGGGGCGCGGGCACCCGCGGACCAGCTCATGACATGGGCGGCCGACCTCGGACAGCTCCACTTCACGGCCCAAGCGCACCGCTGCACGGCCCTGACCAGCCCGGACACACAGGCCGAGCAGCACTATCTGGCCGCCTTGGACCTGCACACCGATGTCAACGACTTCGATCGGGCGCGCACCCAACTCCTCTACGGCGAATGGCTGCGCCGCTCGCGCCGCAAAATCGACGCCCGCGACCAACTGCGCACCGCACTGAAAATCTTCGATCAGCTGAACGCCCGGCCCTGGGCCCACCGCGCTCGCACGGAACTCCAGGCAGCCGGCGAAACCCACGACCCGTCCGACCCTACCGCCTCCCCTCTGACCCGCCTGAGCGCCCAGGAGCGCGAAGTTGTCCGCCTCGCGGCCACCGGCGCCACCAACCGTGAAATCGCCACGCACCTGTTCCTGAGCCCACGCACCGTCGGCCACCACCTCTACCGCGCGTTCCCCAAGCTCGGCATCAGCTCCCGAACAGAACTCGCCGACCTGCTCAAGCCCTGACGGACACAGAAGAACAGGCAGGTCAGGCGCTCTTCCCGACCACAGGCACAAACGGGGCTGAGCCGGGACGCCAGCTGCGACCGAGAGAGATCCGCCCGGGGGAAACCCTTCTCGTTCCGAGGGCCTGTGCCAAGCCCCGCCGAGCCGGCGGACAGCGCTGTTCCAAGCAGTGCCCGTCACCGGTCTCGAAGGCAAACAGGGCAGCGCCGAGCCACCTGCCTGGCTCCTGCGGGGAGACGGTTTCTGTGGCTTCTGTCAACGGACCGGGACCGGCCTTCTCAGGCTGCAGAGGGGAGCTCGGTCCGTGTCTGGTGCATGAACTCGCAGACGGCCTGGTCCTTCTTCCATGGCACCAGGGACGCGTTGCCACCGCTCATCGCGATGCAGGAGGAACTGACGGGCCTCGGGGTGAGCACGCTGCTCCCGCCGCTGGCCGTGGCAAAGGCCTCGATCGACGAGGCGGTCTTCGACCAGGTGGTCAGCAAGTACCGCATCCCCACTCCGGCGACGTTCCTGCCGGACGAGATCGACCAGGTCCCCGACGGCTGCGGGCTCGTCGTCAAGCCGCGTCGCTGGCAGGGCTCCAAGGACCTGTACTTCTGCTCCACCAAGGCGCAGGCGGAGATCCTTTGCGAGCTGGTCACCGACCCGATCGTGCAGAAGCGGGTCGAGGGCCAGGAGTTTTTCCGCGGACTGCCTCGTAGACCGGCAGGGTCGGGCCTCAGTAGTGCTGCGCAAGCGGCTCATGGTGCACGGCGGACTGTCGCTGGTCGCGGCCACCTTCCACGACGACGAGGCCACGGCACGGGTCAAGGACGTCCTGGCCGCCGTGGGGGCTGTAGGACCCGCCGACGTGCAGGGTTTCATCACCCAGGACGGCTCCGACCGCATCGTCATGACAGAGATCTACTTGCGGTTCGCCGCCGGGTTCCTGCTGAGCGATGCAGCCGGCGCGGACCTGGTCAGGCAGAGCGTGAACGCCCTGTTCCACCGCGACGTCGACCACGACCGCCTCGAGTACGAGCGGGACGTCTACCTGACGAAGTACGTGGCGGTGCTCTCCACCGAGGCCCCAACGTCCCCGAGCGTGTGTGAACGCGCCGTCGGCGTCAGGCCGTCAGCCATCAGCGAGGGAAAGGCAGAGATGCACACGACTACCCTTCCAGCCGGGGTCGGCCGGAACGCGAGTCCCTTCCTGCACGGCGGTGAGGCGGCGGCGATAGCCGCAGTCCTGCCCACCGGCCAGTACGGACACGGTCCGCTGACCGAGAGGTTCGAGCAGGCCTTCGCCCCCTACCTCGGGGTCGAGGATGTGGTCGCGGTGTCCTCGGGGACCACAGCGCTCGTCATCGGCCTGCAGGCCGCCGGTGACTCGATTCGGAGGGGCACGCCGATGAAGTGGAACCTGCGGATGGTCGCCGCACAGCGCGACATCTGGAAGGCATCCGAACTCCAACGGATGCTGGCTGACGCCGGATTGGTGATCTCGGCCGGCAAGATGTCCCACCTGTGGTCCGGACGGCCTCTGACCGTCCGCCTGGCCGACCTCGACATCATCTGCGAGGTCCTGGACTGCACGCCTCCGACCTCCTCGTCCCGGAGAAGGCCAGCGTCCAGCAGGCGACCACGACATTGGAGGCGGAGAAGCAGGTCGTCGGCGGCAGCCCGATCACCCACCAGCGCCGGCCGGGCCGCTCGGGGCCGCCGCTATGAGCATGCCCGTCCGGCGATCACGCCCCTGGGCCACCCGCAGCTGCCGGGACTGTTTTGGATGGGGCTGGATCGACCGTCCTCGCTGCAAAGCATGCTGGGGCTTCACCTCGAAAGCCACCAGCAGCCATTGCGACGTCTGCACACGCGAGGTCGCCCCGATGAACGGGATCTGCCGCCTCTGCCGCCGTCAGGCCAGCCTGATCGCTGGCCCGGGCAACAAGACCCGTGTCGATCTGAGAGTAGCGGCCCGCGCGGGACAGCAGCTCTTCATCATCGGCACCCTGCGGCCGCGCGGCGGTCCCAGGCCTCAGCCTGTTCCGTCGGAACCGTGGTTAGCGCGGCCGCACCGTGTTCCGGTGCGCTGGACGGAACTGTTGCTGTTCGAGATGCCGCGCGAGCTTCGTGGAATCAGCAGCAAGGCTCCACCACTCGACCCCCAGCTGTCTGCATCCTTGAGCGCCCAGGCGGCCCGGATCGCGGAACTGCGTGGCTGGCCGCCCCGCACTCTCGGCTCAGTGCGACGCGGCATCCGCATTCTCTGCGCGGTTCACCGGGCAGGAGAGCGAATCCGGGCCTCAACCATCACCCAGCTCACCCACACGGCAGTGCCGGCCAACCACGTTCTGGAGGTGTTCGAGGAACTCGACATCTTCCTCGACGACCGGCCCGACTCGCTCGACGCCTGGTTTGAGGAACACCTGTCCTTCCTTGCCCCAGCTGTCCGCACTGAGCTGGACGTCTGGATCGGCACCTTGAGGCACGGGACTCCGCGTCGTCGGCCACGCGCCCGTGCAACGGTCATCACAACCCTGAGGAGCATCCTGCCTGAGGTTCCCCCGAGATGCGGGGAAAGGTGACAGCAGGTCAGATGGGTCTCATGAGAGGAGCCCAGAAGATGCCTGCCCCGAGGAAGTACCCGCT
>NZ_JBVHQB010000035.1:0-65397 GCF_055567635.1 Streptomyces sp. NPDC026500
CCGAGGGTGTAGCCGAAGCCCGGCTCCAGCGGCTCGATCACGAACCGGGAGCGGAATTCGTCGACGACCTCTTCGGTCAACGAGGGACGCTGAGCGATCAGCATGTGGTGATCAGATCCTTCTTTCGTGGACGCCCGCTATTTGACGCCCGACGGAACCGCGCCTCACAAGAGGCCGGGTACAGCAAGGGTACGGGCGATACGGCCCTTTTACGGAGCCGTACCGCCCGGAAACCTCGAAACCAGCACAGGGCCGTCAGGAACGACGACCGAGCGGCCGTGCGTCAGACGCGGCGGCGCTTCGGCGGACGGCAGCCGTTGTGCGGGGTGGGGGTGACGTCCTGGATGGAGCCGACCTCGAGGCCAGTGGCCTGGAGGGAGCGGATCGCGGTCTCGCGACCGGAGCCCGGGCCCTTCACGAAGACGTCAACCTTGCGCATGCCGTGCTCCTGCGCGCGACGGGCGGCCGACTCGGCGGCCATCTGCGCGGCGAAGGGGGTGGACTTGCGCGAGCCCTTGAAGCCGACGTGGCCGGCGGAGGCCCAGGAGATCACGTTGCCCGAGGGGTCCGTGATCGAGACGATGGTGTTGTTGAACGTGCTCTTGATGTGAGCGTGCCCGTGAGCAACGTTCTTCTTTTCCTTGCGGCGCACCTTCTTGGCAGCGCCCTGACGACCCTTGGGGGGCATCTATTTCTCCTACGGGGAGGTGGTCGGTCCTACAGCGAAGACCGCTGATGAAGCGTTGTCCGCTGAGGACTACTTCTTGCCCGGCTTCTTCTTACCGGCGATGGCGCGACGCGGGCCCTTGCGGGTACGAGCGTTCGTGCTGGTGCGCTGACCGTGGACGGGCAGGCCACGACGGTGGCGCAGACCCTGGTAGCAACCGATCTCGACCTTGCGGCGGATGTCGGCCTGAATCTCGCGACGGAGGTCACCCTCGGTCTTGATGTTGGCGTCCACGTACTCGCGGATCTTGACCAGCTCCTCCTCGGAGAGGTCACGAACGCGCGTGTTGGGGTTCACGCCGGTCTCGGCCAGCGTCAGCTGGGAAAGCGTCCGGCCGATGCCGAACACGTAGGTGAGGGCGACCTCCACACGCTTTTCGCGCGGGATGTCAACACCGGAAACGCGTGCCATTCAATGGCTCCAGTTGTCGTTCGGAGGTCTTCCGCAGAACCGGATCCCGCCCGCCGTCGTCCTCTGATCCAATGGATCGAGCATTCGGTACGAACCGGGTCCCCGGCCTCCGACCGGGGGTGTCAGGCCTGATGAGACTCAGCCCTGGATCCTGCGTATGAACATGTACTGCTTGCGTCGCGCGAAGTATCTGCGGGTGCAGAAGGTGCGGTCGTGCGTCAGCCCTGGCGCTGCTTGTGGCGCGGGTTTTCGCAGATGACCATGACCCGACCGTGACGGCGGATCACCCTGCACTTGTCGCAGATCTTCTTGACGCTCGGCTTGACCTTCATTAGGTGAGGTTCTCCGGGTCAGTGCCACCCCCCGTGTCCCGGGACCGGGACACGGAGCAAGGCAAGATCTACTTGTAGCGGTAGACGATCCGGCCGCGCGTCAGGTCGTACGGAGACAACTCCACCACGACCCGGTCGTCAGGGAGGATGCGGATGTAGTGCATGCGCATCTTGCCGCTGATGTGCGCCAGGACCTGGTGGCCGTTCTGGAGCTCCACCTTGAACATCGCGTTCGGAAGAGACTCAACGACAGTGCCCTCGATCTCGATGGCACCTTGCTTCTTGGCCACGCTTTGCCCTTCGAATCGACTACCTTGATCGACTTCGTGCGAGCGCATGCAGACATGCGGGTGCACGAGAGCCGACGAGTCAGTCTACGTCAGGGCCCCCGGAAAGACGAATTCAGCTCCGCCCTCCTCCGCCACTCATGACGATGCCCCGCCCATCGACGCCGTATGCGCGAGGGGCGGGGCTGACCGATAGCACGGTCGACGGAGAAAGGGAGTGACGGGAAAGGCGCGGAAGATATCGAACGCAAGATCGATATCAAGGGAATCTGCGAACGTCCTTGCGGGCGGTGCTTCAGCCCGCGAGGGGATCGGGCGCCGCCGTGACCCCGTACTCGGCGAGCTTCGCCCTGCCGCAGTCGGGTGCCGTGAGGACCAGCGGCCCTTCCTCCGTCAGCGCCACGGAGTGCTCCCAGTGCGAGGACCAGGTCCCGTCCGTGGTGATCACGGTCCAGTCGTCATCGAGCACGTCGGTCCGCGGTGTGCCGAGCGACACCATCGGCTCGATCGCGAGGCAGAACCCGGGGACCAGCTTCGGCCCCTTCCCCCGCTTCCGCTCGACGTAGTTCAGCAGGTGCGGGTCCATGTGCATCTCGGTGCCGATGCCGTGGCCGCCGTAGTCCTCGATGATCCCGTACTTGCCGCCGCCCGGCTTCGGCTGCCGGCGGATGTAGGTCTCGATGGCCCGCGAGACATCCACCAGGCGGTTGCCCGCCTTCATGGCCGCGATGCCCGCCCACATCGACTCCTCGGTCACCCGGGAGAGCTCGATCAGTTCCGGGGCGTGGCCGGAACCCACGAACGCGGTGTACGCGGCGTCGCCGTGCCAGCCGTCCACGATCGCGCCGGCGTCGATGGAGATGATGTCGCCGTCCTTCAGGACGGTCTTCTCGTCCGGGATGCCGTGGACGACGACCTCGTTGGCCGAGGTGCAGATCGTCGCGGGGAAACCGCCGTACCCGAGGAAGTTCGACTTGGCGCCGTGCTCCTCGAGCACCTTGCGCGCGACCTCGTCCAGGTCCCGGGTCGTCGCACCGGGCACCGCCGCTTCCCGCGTGGCCGCATGGATCGCCGCGACGACCAGCCCCGCCTCACGCATCTTGGCGATCTGCTCGGGGGTCTTGATCTGCACCATGGTGGCTGCGGCCTTTCTGGACCGGAACTACGGACTACTCCAACGATACGGGGGACTCGACCCACCCCGCCCGGGGTCCGGGACCCCAGGCACGCGCACAGGGCCTTCGCCCCGCCCGCCTCGCGCGTCGGCCGCGACACCCGGTGAGGGTGCCGCGGCCGACGCGACGTACTGCTTCACGCACCCCGCGATACCCGCGTACCGCGGAGCGGGCCCCGCACGGACTAGGCGTCCTCGCGGGACAGCGCCTCCATCGCGCGCGCCGTGACCTCTTCCACCTTGCCGAGCGCCAGGATCGTGACGACCAGGCCCTGGGCCTTGTAGTAGTCGATGATCGGCTCGGTCTGCGTGTGGTAGACCTCCAGCCGCGTACGGACGGTGTCCTCGGAGTCGTCGTCGCGCTGGTACAGCTCGCCGCCGCAGACGTCACAGACGCCTTCCTGCTTCGGCATCTTGTACGAGACGTGGAAGACGTGCGACGAGTCGTTCCGGCAGATGCGACGGCCCGCGATACGGCGGACCACCTCGTCCTCGGGGACCTCCAGGTCCAGCACCGCGTCCAGCTTCATGCCCTCGCTGCTCAGCATCTCGTCCAGCGCCTCGGCCTGCGAGACGTTGCGCGGGAAGCCGTCGAGCAGGAAGCCGTGCTCCGCGTCGGGCTGCTCCATGCGGTCCTTGGCCATGGCGATGGTGACCTCGTCCGGTACCAGTTCACCCTTGTCCATGTAGGACTTCGCCAGCTTGCCGAGTTCCGTCTGCCGGGAGATGTTGGCGCGGAACAGGTCGCCCGTTGAGATGTGCGGGATCCCCAGATTCTTGGCGAGGAACGCAGCCTGCGTTCCCTTCCCGGCACCGGGCGGCCCGACGAGGACGATTCGCATCAGCGGAGGAACCCTTCGTAATTGCGCTGCTGAAGCTGACTCTCGATCTGCTTCACCGTCTCGAGACCGACACCCACGATGATCAGGATGCTGGTACCACCGAACGGGAAGTTCTGGTTTGCCCCGAAACCAACCAACGCTACCGTCGGCACGAGAGCGATCAGCCCCAGATACAGCGAACCCGGCCAGGTGATCCGGTTGAGTACGTAACTCAGGTACTCAGCGGTCGGCCGGCCAGCCCGGATGCCCGGGATGAAGCCACCATACTTCTTCATGTTGTCGGCTACTTCCTCGGGGTTGAACGAGATCGCCACGTAGAAGAACGCGAAGAAAACGATCAGAAGGAAGTACAGCGCGATGTAAATCGGGTGGTCACCCTTGGTCAGGTTCTGTGTGACCCACGTTTTCCACCCGGAGTTGCTCTTCGAGAACTGGGCGACCAGGCTCGGAATGTAGAGCAGCGACGAGGCGAAGATGACAGGGATCACACCTGCCTGGTTGACCTTCAGCGGAATGTAGGTCGAGGTGCCACCGTAGGAACGGCGGCCGATCATGCGCTTCGCGTACTGGACCGGAATCCGGCGCTGCGCCTGCTCGACGAAGACCACCAGGCCGACCATGCACAGCCCCACCGCGATGACCGTGCCGAACTCGATCCAGCCACCGGCCAGCTTGCCCTGGACCTTGACGGTCCACAGCGCGCTCGGGAAGGTCGCGGCGATCGAGATGAACATGAGGATCGACATGCCGTTGCCGATGCCGCGGTCGGTGATGAGCTCACCGAGCCACATGACGACACAGGTACCGGCGGTCATCGTGACGACCATCGTGATGGTGGTGAAGATCGACTGGTCCGGCACGATCTGGTTGGCCACGGGGCAGCCCGAGAACAGTGCGCCACTGCGAGCGGTGGCCACCAGGCCCGTGCCCTGCAGGATGGCGAGTGCGACCGTCAGATAACGGGTGTACTGCGTGATCTTCGCCGTACCGGCCGAGCCCTCCTTCTTGAGGGCTTCCAGCCGCGGGATCACCACGGTGAGCAGCTGAAGAATGATGCTCGCTGTGATGTACGGCATGATGCCGAGCGCGAAGATCGTGATCTGCAGCAGCGCGCCGCCACTGAACATGTTAATCAGGCTGAACAGCCCGCGGTTCGTGTCGGCCGTGTCAATGCACGACTGGACATTCTTGTAGTCCACGCCGGGGATCGGGACGTGGGTACCGACCCGGTAGACCACGATGATGCCGAGCGTGAAGAGCAGCTTCTTGCGCAGGTCGGGCGTCCTGAACGCCCGGGCGAACGCGGTGAGCACGGTGCCTCCTGCGACCCCCGCGCTACTGCGTCAGAGGTGACGGTCTTGAGGTTCGACGGATGACTGACAGCTAACCAACAGTCAAAGCCCGTCCGGAGTTCCCTTGAGGCACGCCGGACGAAAATTAACAGTGCAGGCCACCTTACCGGCGACACTGCCCCCCTAGGAACGACCAACCGGGGATGCCCCTTTTGTGGGGCATCCCCGGTCGGGATCGTTCAGGTCATCGAGACGCCTGCTGAAATCAGACGAGCTCGGTGACAGTACCGCCGGCGGCGGTGATCTTCTCCTTGGCGGAGCCGGAGACGGCGTCGACCGTCACCTGCAGCGCCACGGAGATCTCGCCCTGGCCGAGGACCTTGACGAGGCTGTTCTTGCGAACGGCACCCTTGGCGACGAGACCCTCGACGGTGACCTCGCCACCCTCCGGGTACAGCGCGCCCAGCTTGTCGAGGTTCACGACCTGGAACTCGGTCTTGAACGGGTTACGGAAGCCCTTCAGCTTCGGAAGACGCATGTGGAGGGGCATCTGGCCACCCTCGAAGCGCTCCGGAACCTGGTAGCGGGCCTTCGTGCCCTTGGTACCACGACCAGCCGTCTTACCCTTCGACGCCTCACCACGACCAACACGGGTCTTGGCGGTCTTGGCGCCCGGGGCGGGACGGAGGTTGTGGATCTTGAGCGGGTTGTTTTCCGCCATGATCAGTCGACCTCCTCGACCGTCACGAGGTGGCGGACGGTGTGAACCATTCCGCGGAACTCGGGGCGGTCCTCCTTGACGACCTGCGTGTTGATGCCCTTGAGACCAAGGGAACGCAGGGTGTCACGGTGGTTCTGCTTGCTGCCGATGTACGACTTCGTCTGCGTGACCTTGAGGCGAGCCATTACGCACCCGCCCCGGCACGTGCACGAAGGAGAGCTGCGGGGGCGACGTCCTCGAGGGGCAGACCACGGCGAGCCGCGATCTCCTCGGGACGCTGCAGGCCCTTGAGGGCCGCCACGGTCGCGTGCACGATGTTGATCGCGTTGGAAGAACCGAGCGACTTCGACAGGATGTCGTGAACGCCGGCGCACTCCAGGACAGCTCGCACCGGGCCACCGGCGATAACGCCGGTACCGGGGGAAGCAGGCTTGAGCAGGACGACGCCCGCGGCCTTCTCGCCCGTGATCGGGTGCGGGATGGTGCCCTGGATACGGGGGACCTTGAAGAAGTGCTTCTTGGCCTCTTCAACACCCTTGGCGATCGCGGCCGGCACCTCCTTGGCCTTGCCGTAACCGACACCGACGGTGCCGTCACCATCGCCCACCACGACCAGCGCGGTGAAGCTGAAGCGACGACCACCCTTCACAACCTTGGCGACGCGGTTGATCGCGACAACGCGCTCAACGTACGCGGTCTTCTCGGCGGCAGCAGCGCCGCCGTCACGGCCCTTCCGGTCCCGCCGCTCGCCGCCACCGGCACCGCTTCCACGGCGCTGGGGTCCAGCCATTGGATTACCTCTCTCTTTTTCCGCTAGCTACGCAGCGACAATCAAGTCGCTAGCGCGACGGGCGACTCAGAACTTGAGTCCGGCTTCGCGGGCGGCGTCCGCCAGGGCGGCGATGCGCCCGGCGTACTGGTTGCCACCACGGTCGAATACGACAGCCTCGACACCGGCGGCCTTGGCGCGCTCGGCGACCAGGGCGCCGACCGACTTCGCCTGAGCCGACTTGTCGGCCTCGCCACCGCGGATCGTGGTGTCCAGGGTCGACGCCGACGCGAGGGTGTGACCCTTAACGTCGTCGATGACCTGGGCCACGATGTGACGGTTGGAGCGCGTCACGACCAGGCGCGGACGCTCAGCCGTACCCGAGATGTGCTTACGGATCCGGATGTGACGACGCTTGATGGCAGCACGCTTGTAAGCGTCGCCCTTAGCAATCTTGACACCGTATGCCATGGCTTACTTACCCGCCTTTCCGACCTTGCGACGAATGACTTCGCCCTCGTACTTGACGCCCTTGGCCTTGTACGGGTCGGGCTTGCGCAGCTTGCGGATGTTGGCCGCAACCTCGCCGACCTTCTGCTTGTCGATGCCCTCGACCGAGAACCGCGTCGGGTTCTCGACCTTGAAGGTGATGCCTTCGGGGGCCTCGACAGTGATCGAGTGGCTGTAGCCGAGCGAGAACTCCAGGTTGGAGCCCTTCGCCAGGACGCGGTAACCGACACCGCTGATCTCGAGCTTCTTCACGTAACCCGTGGTCACGCCGGTGATCATGTTCGCCACCAGCGTGCGGGACAGGCCGTGGAGGGCCTTGTTCTGACGCTCGTCGTTCGGGCGGGTGACGTTCAGAACGCCGTCCTCACCCTTAGCGATCTCGATCGGCGCCGCAACGGTGTGAGAGAGGGTGCCCTTGGGCCCCTTCACCGCAACCGTACGGCCGTCGATGGTGACGTCCACGCCGGCGGGAACCGTGATGGGGAGCTTGCCAATACGCGACATAGCTGTTTCCTCCGTTCCCTTCCGCTACCAGACGTAGGCGAGAACTTCTCCGCCTACGCCCTTCTTGCCGGCCTGCTTGTCGGTGAGGAGACCGTGCGACGTGGAGATGATCGCCACGCCGAGGCCGCCAAGCACCTTGGGCAGGGAGGTGGACTTCGCGTAAACCCGGAGACCGGGCTTGGAGATCCGCTTGATGCCCGCGATGGAGCGCTCACGGTTCGGGCCGAACTTCAGCTCGAGAACGAGGTTCTTGCCGACCTCGGCGTCCTCGACCTTCCAGCCCGTGATGAAGCCCTCCTGCTGGAGGATCTCCGCGATGTGCGACTTGATCTTGCTGTGCGGCATACCCACGGTGTCGTGGTACGCCGAGTTCGCGTTACGCAGACGCGTAAGCATGTCTGCGATCGGATCAGTCATGGTCATGAATTGGCCTTCGGCCTCTCTCGCCGGGGTTTCCTGTATGCGCCATCCCTCTCCCCACTCATGGGCGGGACGGGTGCGGTGCGGGGACCTACGGCGTAGTAAGTCGTTTGGGCGTCAGGCGCCCAACCCTCCTAGCCTAAGCCATGGAGAGACGGGCGCCTGACAGAGCCCTTTACTTACCGAGAGTCCTGGATCCCTGAATTACAGGGACTACCAGGAGCTCTTGGTCACGCCCGGCAGCTCGCCACGGTGAGCCATCTCACGAAGGCAGACGCGGCACAGGCCGAACTTGCGGTACACGGAGTGCGGACGACCGCAGCGCTGGCAGCGCGTGTAGCCACGCACACCGAACTTGGGCTTACGAGCAGCCTTGGCAATCAGAGCCTTCTTCGCCATCTCGCTTACGCCTCCTTGAAGGGGAAGCCGAGGTGACGAAGAAGGGCGCGGCCCTCAGCGTCGTTGGTCGCCGTGGTCACCACGGTGATGTCCATACCCCGGGTGCGGTCGATCTTGTCCTGGTCGATCTCGTGGAACATGACCTGCTCCGTGAGACCGAAGGTGTAGTTGCCACGGCCGTCGAACTGCTTGGGGGACAGACCACGGAAGTCGCGGATGCGCGGAAGCGCGAGCGACAGGGTGCGGTCCAGGAACTCCCACATGCGGTCGCCACGGAGCGTGACGTGGGCACCGATCGGCTGACCTTCACGCAGCTTGAACTGCGCGATGGACTTGCGGGCCTTGGTGATGGCCGGCTTCTGACCGGTGATCGTGGTCAGGTCACGGACGGCACCGTCCATGAGCTTCGAGTCACGGGCGGCGTCGCCGACACCCATGTTGACCACGATCTTGACGAGGCCCGGCGTCTGCATGACGTTCTCGTAGGAGAACTCTTCCTGCAGCTTCGCCGCGATCTCCTCGCGGTACTTCGTCTTGAGACGCGGAGTGGTGGTGGTAGCCATCAGATGTCCTCACCCGTCCGCTTGGCAACGCGGATCTTGTTGCCCTCGTCGTCGAAGCGGTAACCGACGCGCGTGACAACCTTGTTGCCGTCCTTCTCAACGACCAGCTGGACGTTGGAGACGTGGACGGGCGCCTCGGTCGTGACGATGCCACCGGCCTGCGAACCCTTGGCGGTCGGGCCGGCCTTCGTGTGCTTCTTGACCCGGTTGACACCCTCGACCAGGACGCGCTCGTCGCGCGGGTAAGCGGCAATGACCTTGCCCTGCTTGCCCTTGTCCTTACCGGTGATGACCTGAACCAGGTCGCCCTTCTTGATCTTCATGCTTACAGCACCTCCGGCGCGAGCGAGATGATCTTCATGAACTTCTTCTCGCGCAGCTCACGGCCGACAGGGCCGAAGATACGGGTGCCACGAGGGTCGCCGTCGTTCTTCAGAATGACGGCGGCGTTCTCGTCGAAGCGGATGTACGAGCCGTCCGGACGGCGGCGCTCCTTGACGGTGCGAACGATGACAGCCTTGACGACGTCACCCTTCTTCACGTTGCCGCCGGGGATCGCGTCCTTGACGGTGGCGACGATCACGTCACCGATGCCCGCGTAGCGGCGACCGGAGCCACCGAGCACACGGATGCAAAGGATTTCCTTCGCACCAGTGTTGTCGGCGACACGCAGTCGCGACTCCTGCTGGATCACGTCTATCTCCTGATTGTCTGCCGGTTCCCGGGGCGGGACCGTCTAGGACGGTCCCGCCCCGAGCCTGGCGGAACGAACCTGAGGGATACCCCTCAGGTAATTACTTGGCCTTCTCGAGGATCTCGACGATGCGCCAGCGCTTCGTCGAGGACAGCGGCCGGGTCTCCATCAGGAGGACGCGGTCGCCGACGCCGGCGGCGTTCTGCTCGTCGTGGGCCTTGAGCTTGCTCGTACGGCGGATGACCTTGCCGTACAGCGCGTGCTTCACGCGGTCCTCGACAGCGACGACGACGGTCTTGTCCATCTTGTCGCTGACGACCAGACCCTCACGGGTCTTGCGGAATCCGCGGTCGGTCTTCTGCTCAGTCACGTTGCTCTCGCTCATCAGGCGCTCTCCACCGTCTCGATGCCCAGCTCGCGCTCACGCATCAGGGTGTAGATCCGCGCGATGTCCTTGCGGACGGCCTTGAGCCGCCCGTGGTTCTCGAGCTGACCGGTCGCCGCCTGGAAGCGGAGGTTGAACAGCTCTTCCTTGGCTTCGCGGAGCTTCGCGAGAAGCTCCTCGTCACCCAGTTCGCGCAGCTCGGACGCCTTGGTACCGGCCGACATCACGCTTCACCTGCCTCGCGCTTGACGATCCGGCACTTCATCGGCAGCTTGTGGGCTGCGCGAGTGAGGGCCTCACGGGCGATCTTCTCGTTGGGGTAGGACAGTTCGAACATGACCCGGCCCGGGTGCACGTTCGCGACCCACCACTCGGGGGAACCCTTACCGGAACCCATGCGGGTCTCGGCGGGCTTCTTCGTGAGCGGGCGGTCCGGGTAGATGTTGATCCAGACCTTGCCGCCACGCTTGATGTGGCGGGTCATCGCGATACGTGCGGCCTCGATCTGACGGTTCGTCACGTACGCCGGCGTGAGGGCCTGAATGCCGTACTCGCCGAACGAAACCTGCGTACCGCCCTTGGCCTGACCACGGCGCTTCGGGTGGTGCTGCTTGCGGTGCTTGACCCTACGGGGGATCAGCATGTCGGTCAGGCCTCCGTTCCGGTGCTCTCAGCCGGAGCGGCAGCCGGAGCCTCGGCCTTGGGGGCCTCGGCAGCGGGAGCCTGCTGCGGCTTGCGGCCGCGGCCGCCACGCTCGCCACCACGACCACCACGGCCGGCCGGGCGGTCGTTGCCGCCGCCACGGGCCGGGCGGTTGCCGGCACGGGCAGCGGCGTTCTCGGCGCGGACCTCGGCGATGTTCTTGACGTCGCCCTTGTAGATCCAGACCTTCACACCGATACGGCCGAAGGTCGTCTTGGCCTCGAAGAAGCCGTAGTCGACGTTCGCGCGGAGCGTGTGCAGGGGCACACGGCCCTCGCGGTAGAACTCCGAGCGGGACATCTCGGCGCCGCCGAGACGGCCACCACACTGGATCTTGATGCCCTTGGCGCCGGCCTTCATCGTGCCCTGCATGCTCTTACGCATGGCGCGACGGAAGGAGACGCGGGAGGACAGCTGCTCGGCAACGGCCTGGGCAACCAGCTGAGCGTCGGTCTCGGGGCTCTTGACCTCGAGGATGTTCAGCTGGACCTGCTTGCCCGTGAGCTTCTCGAGGTCACCGCGGATGCGGTCGGCCTCGGCGCCACGGCGGCCGATGACGATGCCCGGACGCGCGGTGTGGATGTCCACCCGCACGCGGTCACGGGTGCGCTCGATCTCAACCTTCGAGATGCCGGCGCGCTCCATGCCGGACGTCATCATCCGACGGATGGCGACGTCTTCCTTGACGTAGTCCTTGTACAGCTTGTCGGCGTACCAGCGGGACTTGAAGTCCGTGGTGATGCCGAGCCGGAACCCATGCGGGTTAACCTTCTGGCCCATTACCGGGTTCCTTCCTTGCTGCTGACGACCACGGTGATGTGGCTGGTCCGCTTGCGGATCCGGTAGGCACGGCCCTGGGCGCGCGGCCTGAACCGCTTCAGGGTCGGACCCTCGTCGACGTACGCCTCGGAGATGAAGAGGCTGTCGGCGTCGGTGTGGTCGTAGTTGTGCGCGGCGTTGGCAATGGCGCTGTCAAGCACCTTGCCGACCGGCACGCTCGCGGCCTGCGGGGCGAAACGCAGGACCGCCTGAGCCTCCGTGGCATCCATGCCACGGATAAGGTCCACCACTCGGCGGGCCTTCATGGGCGTAACGCGGATGTACCGCGCCTGGGCCCTGGCTTCCATGGTTGTCCTTCCAGTGTCTGTCATGGTCGATTCCACCCCGCGTTAGCGGCGCTTCGACTTCCGGTCGTCCTTGACGTGACCCCGGAAGGTGCGCGTCGGCGAGAACTCGCCGAGCTTGTGGCCGACCATCGACTCGGTGACAAACACCGGGATGTGGGTCTTGCCGTTGTGCACCGCGATCGTGTGGCCGAGCATGGCCGGGATGATCATCGAGCGACGGGACCAGGTCTTGATGACGTTCTTGGTACCGGCTTCGTTCTGTACGTCCACCTTCTTTACAAGGTGTCCGTCGACGAAGGGTCCCTTCTTGAGACTGCGCGGCATCTAAACCCGCTCCTAGCGCTTCTTGTTCGTCTTGCGGCGGCGGACGATGTACTTGTTCGAAGCCTTCTTCGGCGAACGAGTACGACCCTCCTTCTGACCCCACGGGGAGACCGGGTGGCGACCACCGGAGGTCTTGCCCTCACCACCACCGTGCGGGTGGTCAACCGGGTTCATCGCCACACCGCGGACGGACGGGCGAACGCCCAGCCAGCGCTTACGGCCGGCCTTACCCCAGTTGATGTTGCTCTGCTCGGCGTTGCCGACCTCGCCGACCGTGGCGCGGCAGCGCTGGTCGACCAGGCGGATCTCACCCGACGGCATGCGGAGGTGGGCCATGGTGCCCTCCTTCGCGAGCAGCTGCACCGAGGCACCGGCGGAGCGGGCGAACTTGGCGCCGCCACCGGGACGGATCTCGATCGCGTGGATCGTGGTACCGACCGGGATGTTGCGGATGGCCAGGTTGTTGCCCGGCTTGATGTCGGCCCCAGGACCGTTCTCGACGCGGTCACCCTGCGACAGGTTGCGCGGGGCGAGGATGTAGCGCTTCTCGCCGTCCGCGTAGTGCAGCAGCGCGATGCGCGCGGTGCGGTTGGGGTCGTACTCGATGTGCGCGACCTTCGCCGGCACGCCGTCCTTGTCGTGACGACGGAAGTCGATCACTCGGAAGGCGCGCTTGTGTCCGCCACCCTGGTGGCGAACGGTCACACGACCGGAATTGTTACGGCCGCCCTTGCTGTGCAGGGGGCGAACCAGCGACTTCTCCGGCGTGGACCGCGTGACCTCGACGAAGTCGGCGACGCTGGAGCCACGACGGCCCGGCGTAGTCGGCTTGTACTTGCGGATTCCCATTTCTCAGTCCTCGTCCGATATTCGGACCAGGGCACTCCGTTAGGAGGCCTGGCCGAAGATGTCGATACGGTCGCCCTCAGCGAGGGTCACGATCGCGCGCTTGCTGTCGGCACGCTTGCCGAAGCCCGTCTTGGTGCGCTTGCGCTTGCCCTGACGGTTGATCGTGTTGACCCCGGTGACCTTGACCGAGAAGACCGCCTGGACGGCCTGCTTGATCTGGGTCTTGTTGGCCCGCGGGTCCACGACGAAGGTGTACTTGCCCTCGTCGAGCAGCGCGTAGCTCTTCTCCGAGACGACCGGCTTGAGGAGGACGTCACGGGGATCCGTGAAGCTCTTGCTCAGCGGGGTCTCGACGGTGTTCTTGCCTTCGGCCTCGTGGCGCTTCGCCTTGGCGACGCGCGCGACCTTCTTGGCCTTGGCGGCCTTCGAGGCAATGCTCGGGTGACGCGTAGCCATCAGGCTTCGCTCCCTTCGGTGTCAGCGGCCTGGGGGCCAGACACGAAGGACTCGAAAGCGGCCTGGGTGAAGACCACGTCGTCCGAGACGAGAACGTCGTACGTGTTCAGCTGGCCCGGCTCCAGGATGTGGACCTGGGGCAGGTTGCGCGCGGAGAGCAGCGCGGCCTCGTCGGAGCGCTCGATGACCAGGAGCACGTTCTTGCGCTCGCTGACCTTGCCGAGGAAGCTCTTCGCGGCCTTGGTGGAGGGGGTCTCGCCCTCGATCACGCCGGTGATGACGTGGATGCGAGCGTTGCGGGCCCGGTCGGTGAGGGCGTGGCGCAGGGCCGCGGCCTTCATCTTCTTCGGGGTCCGCTGCGAGTAGTCACGCGGGGTGGGGCCGTGAACGACGCCACCGCCGGCGAACTGCGGCGCGCGGGTCGAACCCTGACGGGCGCGGCCGGTGCCCTTCTGGCGGTAAGGCTTGCGGCCACCACCGCGGACCTCGCCACGACGCTTGACCTTGTGCGTGCCCTGACGGGCCGCGGCCAGCTGCGCGACGACAACCTGGTGGAGCAGCGGGATGCTGATCTTCTCGACGTCGAAGATCTCGGCCGGGAGCTCAACAGTCCCGGCGGTGTCGCCGGAGGGCGACAGAATGTCAATGGTGCTCATGTCCTCAGGCCCCCTTGGCCGCGGTACGGACCAGGACGAGGCCGCCGTTCGGACCAGGGATCGCTCCCTTGATGAGGAGCAGGCCCTTCTCCGCGTCAACGGCGTGAACGGTCAGGTTCTGGGTGGTGACCCGCTCGTTGCCCATGCGGCCCGCCATGCGGACGCCCTTGAACACACGGCCCGGGGTGGCACAGCCACCGATGGAGCCGGGGGAGCGGTGCTTGCGCTGGACACCGTGTCCGGCGCCGAGGCCCTTGAAGTTGTGACGCTTCATGACACCGGCGAAGCCCTTGCCCTTGCTCTTGCCGGTCACGTCCACCTTGATGCCGGCCTCGAACACCTCAGCGGTGATCTCCTGGCCGAGGGTGTACTCGCTGGCGTCAGCGGTACGGATCTCGACGAGGTGGCGGCGGGGAGTGACGTCGGCCTTCGCGAAGTGGCCCTTGAGGGGCTTGTTCACCTTGCGCGGGTCGATCTCGCCGAACGCGATCTGGACGGACTCGTAGCCGTCGACGTCGTTCGTACGGACCTGGGTCACGACGTTCGGGCCGGCCTTGACGACGGTGACGGGAACAACACGGTTGTTCTCGTCCCACACCTGCGTCATGCCGAGCTTCTCGCCGAGGATGCCCTTGATCTGCTTAGCCATTCTCAGATCACCGATCCCTAGAGCTTGATCTCGATGTCGACACCGGCCGGGAGGTCGAGTCGCATCAGGGAGTCAACGGTCTTGGGCGTGGGGTCGAGGATGTCGATGAGGCGCTTGTGCGTGCGCATCTCGAAGTGCTCGCGAGAGTCCTTGTACTTGTGCGGCGACTTGATGACGCAGTACACGTTCTTCTCAGTGGGCAGCGGCACCGGGCCCGCGACCGACGCACCAGTGCGCGTCACCGTCTCGACGATCTTCTTCGCCGACGAATCGATGACCTCGTGGTCGTAGGCCTTGAGCCGGATGCGGATCTTCTGTCCCGCCATGGCTACTCAGTAGTCCTTTGTCTCGATTAAAACGCTCTGGTACCCGGGGGTTCGCGTCCTGACCTCCGACCCACGCGGTCGGGTGTGTCGCGCTCCTGCCGACAGGGATATCCGTCACGGATTTCCCTACGAGGGACGCGGCTCCGCCCGAAAGCAACCGCAGGACCGGGGGCGAAAACACCCACCGGGTGCCTGGTCTGCACCCCGCTGACACTTCCCGGAAGATTCCCGTACGTCCGCCCCAGCGCTGCCTCACGACAGATTGGGCGACGAGTACTGTGGGACTCGCTTCCAGTCCTCCCGACGGGAGGCGCGCAGCATCGGCACTCGACCGAGCAACCCCGCTAGTCTGCCATACCGGACGGGGGGCTGGCCAATCGAGCCGGAGATCGTACCCCTAAGGTGACGGAGGTCAAACTCCGGCACGACCTGGATCCCGACACCGGTCCACCGACCCTCTCCCCCGGGCCCGCCGAGGCCCCGCATCCGCTCCGGAGCCCCCGCATCACTGGCCCACCGGGGAGCCACAGCCCCTTCACCGGGCGGGCCCGCCGCCCCTGGCCTGCCGCGTGACTCCCCCAGGGTCGGCCACATCGCTCCCCGAGGGCCTGCAGCCACTGCCCGAGCCGAGCCCGCTGCCCCTCCCGGAATCTCCGGGCCGGGGTCGTAGAGGCTCAGCAGCCCCTCGCCGGTCTCGCGGCCCTGTGCGAACGGCTCGCCTCAGCCATCCCCCGGCCAGTCGCCGCACCGCCGCCCAGCGCCTCCACCGTCACCGTCGACCTGCTCCAGCAGTTCCTCCAAGGCGTGGGCGTAGGCGCGGAAGCCTGCCCTGCCGTACTCCGGAGCGCTGGAGTCCGGGCGGAGGATGCCCGGAAGGAAGGCGACCCGCCAGGCCCGGAACGTGGCGGCGGTACTGGCTCGTCCCGCATCGTCCGCCAGGGCGACCGCGGTGGTGAGAGCCTCAGCCACCCATTCCGCGCCCTGCGCCACTTCGGTCCCCCCGGCGATGGCGGCCGTGACCAACGCCTGTAGGAATCGGGCGAGTTGGAGATCCGCCCCCATGTGACACATCCGACGCACGGCCGACGGACGTTCGAGTTCCGTGAGGCGGGGCGAGATCTCCTCGATGCAGCCGGACCACAGGAGCAGGGACGGCGCGGTCACCGGGTACTCGCGCAGATAGCCCAGTTCGTCGACGATGGCCATGGACGCATCGCTGAAGCCGCCGAGCGCGCGGACGACGGCGAGCAGCCGGTCCACCTCGGCCCGTCGCGCGCTCACCAGACGCCCAACCGAGGCGTCCGCGACAGCCCAGGTCCCGGTGGCGACCACAGCGCCGATCTCCACGATCCCGCCGAGGGCTGCGAAAACCTCCCGCGCGTACGCCTGCTCGGGGCGCGGGGCGACGTGTTCGGCCGGGCCGGCGTCGCGCCGCCCCCCGGCAGCGCCGGAACCTGACATCCCCACGACGGCTACCCACCCCCCAGCATCTCGTCCTCGTCGAAGCCTAGTTCGTCCTCGATTCCCAGTTGCTCCGCGGCGTGCCACCTCAGTGGGTCGGGCCATTCCTCCGGGGCGCTCGTGGCAATGCCTCTGAGGAGTGCCAGCGCGTCAGGAGTGCCGATCTCTCCGAGCGACTGGACCCCTTTCACGCACAGAGGGAAGAACGGCCCGTCGGAACCCTTCCGCTCCCGAAGGAGAGCGCTGATCGCGTCCACCGCCTCGGGGGCGCGCAGTTCGCCGAGCATGTCGACCAGATCCTCCGCGTTCACCCGTTGCACGCCCGAAGCAAGCACCGCCACCAGGATCGGGGCGAGCCCCTCGGGACGCAGATGAACAGCCGCACCTGCGAGCCGCTCGAACCTCCGCCAGTCTCCGTTTTCGGAGGCGAACCGCAGCCGATCGAGGATGCGGGTGCGTGGCTCGGGGACCGCTGCCGCCCATTGCTCCGCCCTCTCCCGACCGACATACCCCTGGCTGGCGAAGAGGAGTCCGTCGATGTATCGCTGACTACCGGAACAGATGACCACCATCTGCTTCTCCCCTTCCATCAGCGCCGTCGACGCAGGGCCTTCCAGGCGTCACTGACCGCGTACGACGACTCCAGCCGCCAGGTCGCCAGCTTGTCCAGCACCTTGGACACGACCTTCCACCACTTGAGCCACAGCGGCAGATCCCGGAACGGCACGTAGTCGAGGGTGTCGTCGACGGCGTTCACGGCGATGCTCATGCGACCCGGGCCTTCCGCCCGCAGGGCCGCGTACAGCTCCGGTGTCAACGCGCCGTTGAGTCGGGCAGCAACACCGGCCGCGGTGAACGCGAACCCCTGCTCAGCACGGTCCGGGAACCGCATCGCCCTGATGATCCGCGGCGAGGCCTCGGCCAGGGTGCAATTGAAGGCCAACCCGATCACCGCCGTACCAAGACGGCTTTCGCCGCGCTCGTACGCCGCGTCCCAATCGGCGGGGTCGTCGATCCGCAGCAGGCCTTCGCCGCTTTCCCAGTCCCACTCCGGTGCCATGTCCGACTCCCCCCTGTCAGCGCCGCCGGCGCAGCGCCCGCCAGGCGTCTTCGACTGTCTCCGCCGATCGCAGCCACCAACTCTCCAGCTTGTTCCGCACCCGCGACCGGACCTTCCACCATTTGAATCGCGGAGGCAGCTCCCGGAACGGCACGAAGGTCAAGGTGTCCTTGATGGCGTACTCGGCGATGCTCCTGGGGCCCTCCGCGCGCAGTGCGGCGTACAGCTCGGGGGTCAGTCGGCCGTTGATCCGCGCCGCGACAGCGGCCGCGGTGAACGCGAACCCGCGTTGAGCGAGATCCGGCAGCTGCATCGCCCTGACGATCCGCGGCGACGCCTCCTCCAGAGTGCAGTTGAAGGCCAACCCGATCACCGCTGATCCCAGAGGCCACTCACCCCGCTCGAACGCGGCGTCAACCTCGGCGGGGTCGTCTATATGTGCCACGCCCTCGCCGCTTTCCCAGTCCCACTTCGACACCATGTCCGACTTCCTTCTGTCCGTAATCAGTCGCACGGTGGCGGGAGGACTTTCTGCTTCTTGGTGTTGTTGATCATTCCCTTCTTTTTCAACTTGTTCAGATCACCTTCCGTGATGCTGTCCGATGGGTACTTGCCCTGGACATGGCCATGGTAGATCTCCTTGACGATGTTGCCGTCCTTGTTGGTCTCGTAGTGGTGCCGATCGAGAACCACGATCTCGTTGTTGGCATGATCCACGCCAAGCCGCCGGAATTTGGCCGGATTGTTCGGGTCTCCCAACGGTATGGATCGGTCCAACGCAGCCTGACCGTTCGCGGGCGCCCGCCCGATCTCGCCCTTAGCCGACGAACTGCTGCCCGAACCATGCTTGGTGTATGAAGAGTCGTCATAGATACGAACCGGCTCGTCGCCCTCCAGGCCGAGCGGGTCGCTCCAGCGCAAGGGATTGTCGACGTAGGCGTGGTGGTTCGGGGCGGGGACCAGGCCGAGTGGGTCGGGTGAGAGGTAGCTCGCGGTGTCCGGGTCGTAGTAGCGGGACAGGTTGTAGTGCAGCCCGGTTTCCGGGTCGCGGTACTGGCCCGGGAAGGCCAGAGGGCACAGGCCGTCGTCGGCGCCGGCCAGGGGCCTTCCCCACAGACTGGTGGCGGCCCGCCAGGCGATCGTCCCGTCCTCGCCGACTAGCTCGCTGGGCGTGCCGACCAGGTCGGTGATGATCGCGTAGAACTGCCGGTCGACGTCGTCCGGGTCGTCGGTGCACCACCGGCTGCGGACCTGGGCGGCCGCGCGGTGGGTGCCCGGCTCCCAGTCCCAGGTGTCGGTCTCCACCACGTCGGCGCGGAGCGACTGCTGCTCCGCGAGGTTGGTGCCGTCCCAGGTGAAGAGGATCTCGTCGGCGACCGAACCGTCCGCTTCCACACGGACCTTGGCGGTGCGCCGGCCGAGCGCGTCGTAGCGGTACCGCCATACACCGCTGTTGGGCGTCGCCGCCTCGGTGAGCCGGTCCTCGGCGTCCCAGGTGAACGTCCAGATCCGGCGCAGCCCGGACAACGTCCGCCGGATCACGCGGGCGACGCGCCCTTGGGCGTCGTGCTCGTACGCTGTGCGGCCCGCCGCATCGACCATCGTCCCGGAGTGCCGTGCCGGGCCCTGAGCGTCCTCTCCGCCAGGGGCCGGGTGGCCGGAGGCGGTGAGGTTGCCCAGGGCGTCGTAGGCGTAGGACTCGGTCCAGGTCTCGGCCGAAACCCGCGTGACGCGGCCCGCGCGATCGAGGTCGAACCTGCGGGTGCCGCCGAGCCTGTCGGCGATCTCGGTCAGGTGACCGTCCGCGCGGTAGCGGTAGGAGCGGGACTGCCGCACGGTCGCGACGCCGGATTCGCCGTCGCCGGCGGTCCCCGACCGGATGATCTGTTCGACGAGACGGTGGCCGGAGTCCCAGGACTGCGTCAGTGTGGCGCCGCGGCCCAAGCCGCGGGCGGTTTCCCGGCCGGCCGCGTCGTGCGTGAAGGTCAACTCGCCTCCCGCGGTGACGAGCCCGGTGGGCAGACCCGCGGAGTCGTACGACCAGTGCGAAGTCGCGCCGGACGGCGTCGTCCGCCGCAGCCGTCGGCCCAGCTGGTCGTATGCGCTCGTGACGGTCCGGCCGTCGACGGTCTCGGCGAGAATCCGGCCCACCGCGTCGTACCCGTAGGTGACCGTGCTGCCGGGGCTCGCGGCCTCGACCAGGCGTCCTGCCGCGTCGTAGCGCAACGAGGTCACCGCGCCGTCGCCGGTGCGCGACGTCACCACTCGGCCCTCAACGCTACGGATCATCCGCACCGTCTGGCCGCTGCCGTTCGTCCGCTCGACCTGGCGGCCGGTCGGGTCGCAGACATAGGTGAGCGTGCGGCCGTTGAAGTCCGTCTCACCGATCAGGCAGCCCGCCGCGTCGTAGCGGTAACTCCACTCGTCGCCAAGCGGATTGGTCACGGTGGTGAGCCGCATCTCGGTGTCGTGAGTGAAGCGGTAGCGGGTGCCGTCCGGGTCGGTCCTGGCAGTAGGCCGGTCGAACGCCCCGTACTCGAAGGCGGTGGAGAATCCGCCTGCGGCACAGTGCTCGGTGAGGTTGCCCTCCGCGTCGTACGACCAGGTGTCCCGGCCGCCGTCGGAGCGCTCCCGCCACAGCAGCAGGCCCTCCGAGTCCCAGCCCTGGCGGACGGTCCCGCCAACAGGGTCATCTATGCGCACGACGCGGCCACAGGCGTCCCTCTGTACGGTGACGACGCTGCCACGCGGATCGACGACCCGCACCGGAAGCCCAGTCCCATCGGTGTCGAACCGGAACGTGTTGCCCAGCGCGTCGGTCTCCGCGATCCTGTGCCCGCGTTCGTCGTATGTGTACGAACTCACCGCGCCCAGCGGGTCGGTACGGGTGAGCAGGTTGCCCCGGTCGTCGTACGCCCGCTCCCAGCGAGCGCCGTCGGCTTCCGTGACGAAGACCGGCAGGAAGTCGTCGTACGCCACGTGGACGCTGGTGCCGTCCGGCCGGTCCAAGCGCACCGGCTGGCCGTGCGCGTCCAGCGTGAAGCGTGTCGTGTTGCCCAGCTCGTCGGTACGGGACAGCAGCCGTCCGTAGTCGTCGTGCTCGGTCTGCACTACGAAGCCCAACGGGTCGACGACGCGAGTGAGGTGGAGTCGCTCGTCGTAGTGGTACTCGGTGCGGTGGCTGAGACTGTCGGTCATCGTGGTGACGCGCCACACGTCGTCATACGCGAACTGGGCGGACATGGCGCCGTCCTGCCCGGTGCCGTGCGCCACGCGGTCGGTGGCGCCGTCGTATGCGTAGCGGTACCAGCGGTCGTTCCGGTCGGTCCAGGACGTTATGCGGCCGAGTTCGTCGTACGTCAGCCGGTAGGGGCGGCCGGCGGAGTCGGCGATCGCGGTGAGATGACGCTCGGGATCCTCATAGAGGTACCTACGCAGGACCGTGCCGGGGCGGGGGCCCGTCGCGCTGTCGGTGGAGTCCAGGAGACGCAGAGTCGTGATCCGGCCGTCTTCGGTGTCGACGGCGAGCTCGTAACCGCCGGAATGACGGATCGTGACGGGCGTGCCCTCGACAGTTCGTCGGAAGTCGAGCCGCTGCCCGTTGGGGTCGGTGACGGCATTGAGCGGGAGCACGACCGCCGCTCCGCTGCTGGCATCGGGGGAATCCGTGACGAGCGCGGGACCGTAGTGCCGGGTCAGGCCCGTGAAGGGGTCGCTGATCGTAACCGTGCCGCCGGGGGTTCCGTCCCAGGTCAGTGGGCGCCTCGGACCATGGCTCGGCAGTACCGGGCTGCCGGGCTCCGGCACCGGGTAGACCTGGAGCATGCCGTCCGCACTCGCACAGACGGCACCCTCGCCATCGAGTTCGAGGCGCTCGTCGAAGGTCGACATCCACGCGGGACCGAACCAGTGCCCGGAGCGGAAGCTCGAAACGTGGTGGCGCTCGACCACCAGGGGGAGCAGGCCCGGCAGACGGACGTCCGTGTGGGACATCAGCATCTCGCCGGTAATCATGTCGACGGGGTCGCCGCCTTTGCAGCGGCCCTCCATGGCCTTGCCCGCCTTGGCCTCGTCCTCAGCCCCCGAACGCAGCCCCTTGAAGAGGTCCTTCATGCGCTGCGCGCCGTTCTTGCCCAGGCCACGCGCTGCAAGTCCCATGCCTTTGAGGCCGAACTTGAGCTCCTTCATCGCCGCCAGGCCGCCCTTGAGGCCCTTGGCCAGCCCGCCGAGGGTAGTGATCCCCTTCATCATGGGTATGCAGTCCAGCGCCGCGAAGCCCACGTCCCATAGGGAGGCCTGGCCCTTCGCGTATTTATTGAGCGTGTCGGCGAGGACGACCAGCGCGGCGATCAGCACGATCGCGCCGAGGATCGGCCCCCCGATGATCATCGCGATGATCCCCACGACCGCGACAACGACCTTGCAGACCGCGACGATGGTGTCCCAGTTGTCGGAGAACCAGTCCCCGACCTCCTCCCACCACTTCCGGTTGTGGATACCGGCGTCCGACGCCTCGTCGATCTTCGACTTCGCGTCCCGCGCGGCCTCCTCCCGCATCTTGCGGGCATCCGCCGCCATCTTCTTCGCCGCGTCCAGCGCACTGTTCGCGTTCGTCACATCCGACTGAGCCGAGGTCTGCGCCGACTTCGCGTGCTGAGCGTCCCGGGTCGCGGCCCGCACCTTCGCCTCGTCCGGCTTCTCCGCGTCCTTGCTGCCGGTCGGATCGTCCTTGTACTTGTCCGCTTCCTTGCCGGCCTTCGTCACCCACGAATCAGCCGACGACAGACGGGACTTGGCGGAGGTCAGGTCGGACTGGGCCTCGCGGCCCTTGGCGAGCGCCTTGTCCGCCAGGGCCTGCGCGCGCTCCAGCTTCGGCCAGTAGTCGGCGAGCGCGTCCCCCGCCATCTCGTACGACTTCTTCAGCTTCTTCAGCTGCTTCGGCACACTCGAGAACTCGTCCTGGAACGCCTTCGCCGACTTCCCAGCCCACTGCAGAACCGCGTCCTCGTCCGCCATCCCCTTGATCAGACGGAGCGCGTCTGACACGTCGTCGGCGAAGTCGTGCAGATTCTTGGACAGGCTCCGCACCCGGTCCGGGTCCCCCGGCGTGGGGTCCTTGTCCAGATCCAGGACATGCCAATCCGTCGGCCGATTCCCCGCCACGCCGCAACCCCCGTCACGTTCGCCTCAGTAACTCTCGTACGCATCAGCGAATTTACCCGAGGGCGACGACATGCGGGGATCAGGTCGCCGCTGGGCCCGGCGCCCAACTCGGCTGTTCCATGGACCGCTTCGACGTCGGACGCGACTCACGCATACGGATCGATCGCGTCCTCCAGGCCATGGGCGTACGCCCTCAGCTGGGCCTTGTCCTCAGCGCTCGAAGGTGAGTCGGGGCGCATGATGTCCGGCAAGAACGTGACGCGCCACATCCGGAAGGCGTCCGCCGCGGCCCGGTCGCTCTGGACACCGAGCAACGATCCCGCCGTCCGCACGGCATCGACGACCAGAGGCACAGCCGCGTCAGGACCAGGGCCTCTCACCGTGGCAGTTCCCACCAAAGCGTCCATGAAGGTGACCAGTTGGAGGTCCCCGCCCATGCGAACCATGCGCCGTAGTACGGCTGGGGCATCGATCTCGGGAGGGTAGCTTTCGATGCATCCCGAGTACATCGTCAGGTACTCGACTGTCACCTCGCGGCCGTCGTTCCATCCTCCCTGACCCTCGAAGATGGCCATCGTCTCGGGAGAGAAGTCGCCGACGTCTCGAATCAGTGCGAGGAGTCGATCGATCTCATTCCGGTGAGCCGCCACGAAACCGGCGAGGGACACATCCCGCAGAGCCAGTGCCCCCGATTCCCTCACCGCGCCCAGCTCCAGAATCCCCCACAGCGGGGCGAACACGTCATAGCCGAGTCCCGTTTCCGAGATCGGCGCATGGACGTGGTCCGTCTGCGCAGACCACTGCGAGCTGTTCTCCTGACTCATACCTGAGCGGCGTACGGGAGGAAGGCTGCCCATGTGGTGGGGGCGAAGGTGAGGCGGGGGCCCTGGGGGTTCTTGGAGTCGCGGAGGTGGATCTTGGTGGGGGTGGGGGCTATCTCGACGCAGTCACCGGCTTCAGCGCTGCTGCTGTGGCTGCTTTTGAACCACTCCAGGGCAACCTCGACGCAGTCACTGGGATTGCTGCTGTCGCTGTAGCTGCTCTTGAACCAGTACAGGTCGGAAGCGTCCCCGGAGAAGGTCTCTCTGATCATGTCTCTCCCAGCGCCTGCTCGATGAAGGCCAGCGACTCCCCCGGTGAGAGAGCTTGGGCCCGGATGATGCCGTACCGCAGTTCAAGAATCCGGAGCTGCCTCGGGTCGGAGACCGGGCGCCCGCTGAACTCGTCGTCGGTACGTCCCACGGCCGTGCCGTCCCCGAACTTCAACACCTGGATCCGCCCGGCCGCACCAGGATGGTCAGCGCGAGCAGTAGGCATCACCTGGAGTTCGACGTGTGCCAACTGTGCCATCTCCAGCATGTGTTCGAGTTGGCGGCGTAGCACCATTGTGCCTCCGACCGGACGCCTCAGCGTTACCTCTTCCTGGACGAAGCTGAGTTCCGTTGCCGGCGACCGGTCGAAAATAGTCTGCCTGGCCAATCGCGCGGCTACCGCCCGCTCCAACTCATCCGGCGACAGCGTGGGCCTCCACGTATCGAACAACGCCCGTGCGTACTCCGCCGTCTGCAACAACCCATGGATGTTGTGGTTGCTGTACAGCAGCAGCTCGACCGCCCGCTCCTCCAGCATCTTCAGCTCGCGCACCTTCTTCGGGTAGCGGGCCTTCTCCATGTCCTCCTTGAACGCCTTGAGACGGCCGCCGGCGTTCAGGACCTCGTCCGCCCGGTCCAGGAAGTCCGCCCGCGGAATCCGCGCCCCGCGCTCCACCTTGCGGACCAGGTCCTCCCCGTACCCGATCGCCCGCCCGAACTCGACCACCCGCATCCCTGCGGCCTCGCGCCAGAGCCTGACCTGGCGGCCGGTCGACTCCACCACCGGAGCGATCTCGTCCTCGGGGCTGACGTCCCACCCTGACTCGTCCGCGCTCTCGCTGTTCATGCCCACCCACCTCCAACGCCCACCGTTCCCGTACGGCACTCGGGACAGCCGGGACAGATCAGGACAGCGACCGGACAATCCCTGTACGCACAGGCGCCATCGCAGCTGACGGTAGTCAGAGTTCGCCACGCTGAGTGACATGAACCGCGAAACCGACCGCCCCGGCGACCAACTCGTCGAACCCGTCAGCAACTTCAGCGTGCTGCTGTCCCCCACGCCACGCGGTGCCCGCCTGGCCCGGTTGCTGGCCGTCGAGCAACTCCGTTCCTGGGAGATCCCGTTGAGCCCGGCCGATCAGATCGTCGCCGAGCTCGCGGCCAACGCGGCGACCCACGGACACGTGCCCGGACGGGACTTCCGGCTGACCCTGTACGTCGTCGGCGACACCCTCCGCGTCGAGGTGACCGACACGCGGGGCGACCGGCTCCCCCGAGCCCTGGCGGCCGACTCCGATGTCGAGCGCGGTCGCGGTCTGCTTCTCGTGGCGACCCTCGCCGACCGCTGGGGCGTGACGCCCGGACCCGCCCCGCGCAAGACCGTCTGGGCCGAACTGGCCATCCCCGCCACCGGATCGCGGTTTTCAACGTCCCGGTGATCGACGTCTCGGCGCCGCACGACATCAAAAGCCTTTAAAGCCGGAGGAAGAAAAACCTCCCAACCCCACCTGTCCACCCACAGGTAGCACATCACTCGCAAGGGTGATGATTGCTGACTGAGCTGGATTTTCCGCCCGTTGGCAGGCATATGCTCGCCGCGACAGCGTACGAGTGCCCCCAGGACATCAGGGCATCAGGGCATCACGGCGTCGCTCCAACGCGCTGTCACCACAGCAATCGCAGACATGCGACGGCCCCCGGCCGGGACTGGCATCCCGATCGAGGGCCTGACCAACGAGGAAGAAACGAGCTTCCCGATGGGTTCCCAGAACCTTAGCGCGCCCTCGTGCGCCCAGCCCCGCATTCCGCGGGGTGTCACTCACATCAACGTCCGCCACTCCACCCGTTTCACGGTGGTCGGCAACCACCTCGCTCAGCACCGCGAGCTGACCCTCAGCGCGAGAGGGCTCGCCTTGCACATCCAGTCGCTGCCCGAGGGCGCCCGCGTGGACATCAAGTCGCTCGCCGCGCGCCTGCCCGAGGGCGAGATGCGGATCGCGGCGGCCCTGCGGGAGTTGGAGGCGCACGGCTATCTGTCCCGGAGGCGGGAGCGGCTGCCGAGCGGCCAGATCGTCACGCACACGCTGTCGTACAACCAGCCGCACGGGCTCGTCGAGCCGGCAGTCCAGCCGCCCGCGCCCGACCCCGTGCAAGTGCCCGAACTCCCGCCCGCACCCGTGCCGGTTCATGAGCCGGCCCCCATCCAGGCTCCCTCTCCCGACCCGGAACCAGGACCAGCACCCGGGCCGAACTCCGCCCCCGTAATCCCCGTGTCGCAGGCGCCCTCATCCGTGGCCACGCCTACACCGACACCCGCATTCAGGCCGGCACCAGCGCCGAAGCGTCCTCTCCCCACCCCCGACACCGACAACCCGGACCGGGACCGCGCAGCCACCGCACTCCTCGCGAGCCTGCACCGCGAGGACCCGCGCCTGCTGCTCGCGGAGCGCGACGTACATCGTCTCGCCCCGGCCGTCGCGGCTTGGCTGGAACGCGGCGCCGCCTCCGAAGCCGTACGCCTCACCCTGGCAGGCGGCCTCCCCCGCGAGCGTCTGCACTACCCGGCGTCCCTCCTGGCCCACCGCCTCACCGAACTGCTGCCACCGCGGCTGCCCGCCTCCTCCCCGCCTATCACGCGATCACACCCACAGCGCTCGCAACCGCACCCTCTCCAGAATTGCGACGGCTGCGACCGCGCCTTCCGTTCCCCGGACCCCGGCCGCTGCCGCGACTGCCGATCCGTTCCCCTGGAGGCCGCCTAGCATGAAGGTGACGATCCTTGCCCCCGGGCACAGACGAGGAGCGAGCGCCATGACCATCGCCCCGGACGACGCGCAGCAGGGCGCCTCCCACCTGTACCGGACCATGAGGGGCTTCGTTCAGTCCATGGATGACACTCTCCCCGGCAAATTCGAGATCACCAGGGAAGGGATCGTCCACGACATGATGTCGCCGGGAGGGCCGCACGAGGTCACGGCAGCGCATATCAGCCGTCGGCTGGAGAAGGTCATGCCGGACGAGCTACTGGCCCACAACGGCACCCCGGACGTGGAGAACGAACCCGAAGGCATCATGCGCCACCCCGACGTCATGGTGATCGCCTGGACCGATCTGGACACCGAGGCCTCGATCGATCCACGCGCCGTTATCGCCGCCGTCGAGGTCGTCTCCCGTTCCAACCCGGACAACGACTGGATCGGCAAAATGCGCGACTACCCGCTGCTCGGCATCCCCGTCTACGCCGTCTTCGACCCCCGCACCGGCACGGGCGCCGTCCTCGGCGACATCCACGCCACTCCCGAGGGCCCGCGTTACGCGACCCGCAAGGACTTCGTCTACGGCGAGGACGTCACCATCGCCGAGTGGACCATCTCGACCCGGAACCTGCCGCGCTACAGGAGCTAGCCAGGCCGACGAACGGCACGCTCCCCCGGCCTGGCGGCTGCACCCCCGGGAAGCCCCCTTCGGCAGGCGGGCGACCTCTCCCCCGTAACCTCACCCCATGCCCCGCACCACTCCACCCCGACCCCTCGAAGTCACCGCTCTCTTCCCCGAGTTGGCGCCACTGGCTCGTACCGCGGTCCGACTGCACCCCCGTCCCGGCGCGCCCACCGCCGCCGACAGTTCGATCGGCGGCCCTCTGCTGTGGCCCGTCGATGAGCCCTGGCCCACCTGCCCGGATCACACCGGCCCCTCACACCGCGGTGTCGTCCCCGACGACGTACTGCTGAGGCGGCGCGTTCTCGCCGAGGCCTGGGCGCGGCCGCGGGCCGAGGGCGCCGACCTGCTCACTCCCGAGGAGCGGCTGATCGTCGACCGTGGCTCCGCCCGTGCGCGCATCGCCCAGGACGGGCCGGTCCCGCTGATCCCCGTGGTCCAGCTGTACGCCGGTGACATACCCGCGCTGCCCCGCCCCGCCGGTACCGACCTGCTCCAGTTGTTGTGGTGCCCTTTCGACCATGCCGAGGACTACCTCCCCAAGGTCCGACTGCACTGGCGGGCTTCCAGCGACGTCACCGGACTCCTCGCGGCCGCCCCTCAGCCGTCGGTCATCGGCAACAGCGACTATCTCCCCGAGCCCTGCGTCCTGCACCCGGAGACGGTCACCGAGTACCCGGCCCCGCACGAGCTGCCGGAGGATCTGGCGGAGCGGATCGAGGAGTGGGAGGTGGAACAGAACCCGGAGGAGCTGGACGACATCGGCGTCGTGTACTACCAGTACGACCTCAGCGTCGCCCCCGGATGCAAACTCGGAGGCCACCCGCCCTGGAGTTTCAGCGACCCGTTCCCCATGGCCTGCTCCGAGTGCGGCGCGGACGTGCGCCCGCTGCTCACGATCGACGGCGTCGAATGGGACGGCGGCAACGGCAGCTGGTGCCCTGTCGAGGACGCCGGCTACGCAGGTCTGCACTTCCTCGGGCCGGCCTGCGCCACCCGGCTGAACATCGGACGCGGCTACAACCTGCAGATCTACGTGTGCACGGCCTCGTACGACCATCCGCATGTGCAGAACATGCAGTGACGGTTCCCGGTCCCGCAGCCATCGGCGCCGACGGCTGACAAATGACGAGGCACGGGTCACGGGTCACGGGTCACGGACACAGCGAGAGGGCCCGTACGACCGAAGTCGTACGGGCCCTCTCTGGAGCTCTGGAAGGAGCTACCAGGTCATACGGTCAACAATTACTTGTTGATCTTGGTGACCTGGCCGGCGCCCACGGTCCGGCCACCCTCACGGATGGCGAACTTCAGGCCCTCTTCCATGGCGACGGGCTGGATGAGCGAAACGGTCATCTCAGTGTTGTCGCCCGGCATGACCATCTCCGTGCCCTCGGGGAGGGTCACAACACCGGTCACGTCAGTCGTACGGAAGTAGAACTGCGGACGGTAGTTGTTGAAGAACGGCGTGTGGCGGCCACCCTCGTCCTTGGACAGGATGTAGGCCTGGGCCTCGAACTCGGTGTGCGGCGTGACCGAACCGGGCTTGATGATGACCTGGCCGCGCTCGACGTCCTCGCGCTTGATGCCACGGAGGAGCAGACCGACGTTCTCACCGGCCTGGCCCTCGTCGAGCAGCTTGCGGAACATCTCGATGCCGGTGACCGTGGTGGTGGTCTTGTCCTGCTTGATGCCGATGATGTCAACGGTCTCGTTGACCTTCAGGACACCACGCTCGATACGGCCGGTGACGACCGTACCGCGACCGGTGATCGTGAAGACGTCCTCGACGGGCATGAGGAACGGCTTCTCGGTGTCACGCGGCGGGGTCGGGATCGCCTCGTCGACGGCGGCCATGAGGTCCAGAACGGTCTGGCCCCACTCCTTGTCGCCCTCGAGCGCCTTGAGCGCCGAGACCTTGACGACCGGAAGGTCGTCGCCCGGGAACTCGTACTCGGAGAGGAGCTCACGGACCTCGAGCTCGACGAGCTCCAGGATCTCCTCGTCGTCCACCATGTCGGCCTTGTTCAGGGCGACGACGATGTACGGAACGCCGACCTGGCGGGCCAGGAGCACGTGCTCCTTGGTCTGCGGCATCGGGCCGTCGGTCGCGGCGACGACGAGGATGGCGCCGTCCATCTGCGCCGCACCCGTGATCATGTTCTTGATGTAGTCCGCGTGACCGGGGCAGTCGACGTGGGCGTAGTGACGGCCCTCCGTCTGGTACTCGACGTGCGCGATCGAGATCGTGATACCGCGCTGGCGCTCCTCGGGAGCCTTGTCGATCTGGTCGAAGGCCGAAGCCTCGTTCAGGTCCGGGTACGCGTCGTGCAGCACCTTGGTAATGGCGGCCGTGAGGGTCGTCTTACCGTGGTCGATGTGACCGATGGTGCCGATGTTGACGTGCGGCTTAGTCCGCTCGAACTTTGCCTTCGCCACTGGGGTCCTCCTGCGGAGTGGTTCTGGTACGCCTTACTCATCGGCGCCAGGTGATCTTTGCTGGGATGCCGCCCGCCGGGATTTTCCCTTACCGGTAGAACCCCGGCGGTCGGTGTCAAGCCTAAAGCGTGCAAACGGGGTGTGTTACTCGCCCTTGGCCTTCGCGATGATCTCCTCGGCGACGTTCCTGGGAACCTCGGCGTAGGAGTCGAACTGCATCGAGTAGCTTGCGCGACCCGAGGTCTTGCTGCGGAGGTCTCCGACGTAGCCGAACATCTCCGAGAGCGGCACCAGACCCTTGACGATCCGGGCACCCATCCGCTCCTCCATGGCCTGAATCTGACCACGGCGGGAGTTGATGTCGCCGATGACCTCACCCATGTAGTCCTCGGGCGTGGTGACCTCGACGGCCATCATCGGCTCAAGAAGCACGGGGGACGCCTTGCGCGCGGCCTCCTTGAAGGCCTGCGAACCGGCGATCTTGAAGGCGAGCTCGGAGGAGTCGACCTCGTGGTAGCCACCGTCGAGAAGAATGACGCGGACGCCCGTCATCTCGTAGCCGGCCAGGATGCCGAACTGCATGGCCTCCTGCGCACCCGCGTCCACCGACGGGATGTACTCCCGCGGGATACGGCCACCGGTGACCTTGTTCACGAACTCGTACGCCGGACCATCGGTCTCGGTGATGGGCTCGATCGCGATCTGCACCTTGGCGAACTGACCGGTACCACCGGTCTGCTTCTTGTGCGTGTAGTCGTGACGCTCGACGCCCTTGCGGATCGTCTCGCGGTACGCGACCTGCGGCTTGCCGACGTTGGCCTCGACCTTGAACTCGCGCTTCATACGGTCGACCAGCACCTCGAGGTGCAGCTCGCCCATACCGCCGAGGATGGTCTGGCCCGTCTCCTCGTCCGAGTGGACGTGGAAGGAGGGGTCCTCCTCCGCGAGACGCTGGATGGCGACACCCAGCTTCTCCTGGTCACCCTTGGACTTGGGCTCGATGGCGACCTGAATGACCGGCGCCGGGAAGTCCATGGACTCCAGGATGACCGGGTTCTTGTCGTCGGACAGCGTCTCACCGGTGGTGGTCTGCTTCAGGCCCATGACGGCGACGATGTCACCGGCGCCCACCGCGTCGATCTCCTCACGCTTGTTCGCGTGCATACGGTAGATCTTGCCGATGCGCTCCTTCTTGCCCTTGACGGAGTTCAGCACCGCGGTGCCAGTCTCCAGGCGGCCCGAGTAGACCCGGACGAAGGTGAGCTTGCCCAGGTGCGGGTCGCTCATGATCTTGAACGCGAGCGCGGACAGCGGCTCGTCCACGGACGGCTTGCGCTTGACGACCAGCTCGGGGTCCTTCACGTCGTGGCCTTCGATGGCCTCGACGTCGAGCGGGGTCGGCAGGTAGCGCACGACCGCGTCGAGCAGGGGCTGGACGCCCTTGTTCTTGAACGCGGTGCCACAGAACACCGGGGTGACCGTGACGTCCTTGGACTTGCCGGACGCGATGGTGATGCGACGGATCGCGGCGTACAGCTGCTCCTCGGTGGGCTCCTGGCCCTCCAGGAACAGCTCCATGATCTCGTCGTCGTGCTCCGCGACGCCCTCGACCAGCTTGCCGCGGTACTCCTCGGCAGCCTCTGCGTGCGTGGCCGGGATGTCGACGACGTCGTACATCTCGCCCTTCGCCGCCTCGGCGGACCACACGAGCGCCTTCATGCGGACCAGGTCCACAACGCCCTTGAAGTCCATCTCGGCACCGATCGGAAGCTGCATGATCAGCGGAACCGCACCGAGGCGGTCCTTGATCATGTCGACGCAGCGGTGGAACTCCGCGCCGGTCCGGTCGAGCTTGTTCACGAAGCAGATGCGCGGCACGCCGTAACGGTCGGCCTGACGCCACACCGTCTCGGACTGCGGCTCGACACCGGCGACACCGTCGAACACCGTGACGGCACCGTCGAGGACGCGGAGCGAACGCTCCACCTCGACCGTGAAGTCGACGTGCCCGGGGGTGTCGATGATGTTGATCGTGTAGTCGTTGTCCTCAAGCGGCCAGTGACAGGTGGTGGCAGCAGAGGTGATCGTGATGCCACGCTCCTGCTCCTGCTCCATCCAGTCCATGGTGGCGGCGCCGTCGTGGACTTCACCGATCTTGTAGCTGACGCCGGTGTAGAAGAGGATCCGCTCGGTGGTGGTCGTCTTGCCCGCGTCGATGTGGGCCATGATCCCAATGTTGCGGACCCTGGCCAGGTCAAGTGAAGTGGTAGCCATAAGGCTTCAGTCTTCTCTCGGTCTCGATGTGGGTAGCGACTACCAGCGGTAGTGCGCGAAGGCCTTGTTGGACTCGGCCATCTTGTGGGTGTCCTCACGCTTCTTCACAGCGGCACCAAGGCCGTTGGAGGCGTCGAGAAGCTCGTTGAGCAGACGCTCGGTCATGGTCTTCTCGCGACGGGCGCGGGAGTAACCGACGAGCCAGCGCAGCGCGAGCGTGTTGGCGCGACCGGGCTTGACCTCGATCGGAACCTGGTACGTCGCACCACCGACACGGCGGGACTTGACTTCGAGCGTGGGCTTGATGTTCTCCAGCGCGCGCTTCAGCGTGATGATCGGGTCGTTGCCCGTCTTCTCACGCAGACCCTCCATGGCGCCGTAAACGATGCGCTCAGCGGTGGAGCGCTTGCCGTTCATCAGCACCTTGTTGATGAGGGAGGTCACCAGAGGGGAACCGTAGACCGGGTCGATGATGACCGGGCGCTTCGGGGCGGGGCCCTTACGAGGCATTTTCTACTTCTCCTTCTTGGCGCCGTAGCGGCTGCGGGCCTGCTTGCGGTTCTTGACACCCTGGGTGTCGAGCGAGCCTCGGATGATCTTGTAGCGAACACCCGGCAGGTCCTTCACACGGCCGCCGCGCACGAGCACGATGGAGTGCTCCTGCAGGTTGTGTCCCTCACCCGGAATGTAAGCCGTGACCTCGATCCCGCTGGTCAGACGCACACGCGCGACCTTACGCAGGGCCGAGTTCGGCTTCTTCGGGGTGGTCGTGAACACACGCGTGCAGACGCCACGACGCTGGGGCGAACCCTCGAGTGCGGGCGTCTTGTTCTTCTCGACCTTGTCCTGCCGGCCCTTCCGGACCAGCTGCTGGATCGTAGGCACTACTTCTCCGGTTTCTGTGTGCCGAATGGTGAAGCTAACCTGGAACGCCACCGACCCACGCGGTCGGGTGTGTCGAATACTGCAGACTCTCGCCGCAAGGCGAAAAGGGCGCAGATTGCGGTGGCCGCTTACGGCTCTCCTTGCGGTCTGAAGGCACGCACGAGAGCCAGGGCACACCCCAGGCACAAGGTAAGAGCGTACCTACCTCACGGACTTCGGTCAAAACAAATGCCGTGGTGCCCGACACGCCGGACTTCTCCCGATCCATTCTCGGGGCTCTTCACGCCTGGCGCAGCTTGTCACCGGTTCAGCGGTCAAAGTCCCGATTCCGTGCGCACCGCACACACTGGGTGAGTACGTTGACCGGTTGCTGCGCATAGGTCACTGTGCGTCGGCCGCGGGGCCGATAGGGGGACGGGGGATGGACTCATGGCGGCTGCACCCTTAGCCGGGGACGAGAGCCTGGACGACCGGGTGCCGTTCCTGGCGCGCCTGGAGAGCGAGGACCGCTCCGCGCTGCTGTCGCTCGGGCGCGAGCTGTCCTTCACGCCCCGGATGGTGCTCCTGCGCCAGAGCGAACCCTCCTCGCACGTGCTGATCGTGACGCACGGCTGGACGAAGGTGACCGCGTCCGCCGCCAACGGCTACGAGGCACTGCTCGCGCTGCGCGGGCCGGGCGACATCGTCGGCGAGGCCGCCGCGCTCACCGGCCGGCCGCGCTCCGCGACGGTGACGGCGCTGGAACCGGTCCGCACGGTCGCGGTCGTACGCGAACACTTCAACGACTTCCTCGCCCGCTCCCCCGCGGTCTCCTTCGCCCTCCTCGGCCTCACCTCCGACCGCACCCGCGCCGCCGACCGCCGCCGCCTGGAATTCGCCTCCATGAGCGTCCGCGAGCGCTTCGCGGCGCTCCTCCTCGACCTGGCCCGCACGAACGGCCACCGCACCGAGGAGGGCACCGAACTCTCGGTCCCCCTGAGCAAGCAGGAGCTGGCGGGCTCCGTGGGGGCGTCCCGGGAGATGGTCCAGCGCCTCCTGAAGGAGCTCCGGGAGCGGGACGTGGTGCTGACGGGCCGGCGGACGATGGTGCTCCTGCGGATGGACGTCCTGCGCCGGATCGCCGGGGGTGAACCCCCTGCCACCTGGGACCTCCGTGACTGAGGACCGCTTCTGTGCACACGGTCACACTTCGAGTGGGACATCCGCCCTCACACCCGGCCCACCGGTGACGCCACCCTGCTTGCCAGGCGAAGGCCCCCACCGAAAGGCGACCATGACCGACCCCGTGAGCCGGACGATCCTCCTGCTGGACATCGAGAAGTACAGCGACCGGGACGACGTCGAGCAGGCCTATCTGCGCCGGATGCTGTACGACATCACGGACCGCGCGCTGGAGAGTGCCGGCATCGACGAGCGGCTGCGCCTGCGGGCGGACCGCGGCGACTCGGTGATGGAGCTGATCGACGCCAACGCCTCGGTCACGGCCCTGCTGCGCGCCCTGCTCACCGAGGTGCCCACGCTGCTCCGCGGGGTCAACCGGACGGCCTCCAGCTCCGCCCAGATCCGTCTGCGCGGTGTCGTCGCCACCGGATACGTCGCCGTCGACGCGTACGACGGCTGGGTCGGCTCCGACCTCAACCACGCCTGCCGGCTCCTCGACGCCCAGCTGCTGCGCGCGGCCCTTCGGGAGCGGCCGGACGACTTCGCCCTGTGCGTCTCGGAGAGCGTGCACGCGGGGATCGTGCGGCACAGCCACCTGGGCATCCCGGCGGACGGCTTCCACCCGGTGACGGTGGGCAGCAAGAACGGACCCCTGCGGGCCTGGCTGCACGGCCCGGTTCCGTACGGGGCGGACGACCACAGTGAAAGAGGGGGAGCCCCGGCGCCGGGCGGCTCGGGGGAGCGCCCGGCGCCGGGGACCGGGGCCTCCGGCCCGGAGCCGGCGCCGGACACCGGGACGGGCGGGCGTACGGAGACGGGGGGCCGGCCAGGGACGGAGGCCTCAGCGGCGGAGACCCCGGGCCCGGACCGGCCCGAGCAGCCCGCCCAGCCGGACCCCCAGCCCGAGTCCCAGCGCCGGCCCCAGCCCGAACCCGAGTCCGAGCGCGAACGCCAGCCCGGACCCGAGTCCCAGCCCCAGCAGCCCGCCGCGGCTCCCGGGAACGTCGTCTTCAACTTCGGCGGTGGCTCCCCCAGCTTCGGCGGCAGCCTGGTCGCGGGGGACCAGCACGGCGTGTCCGGCGGCCAGGTCACCGGGGACGTCCACCTGGGCAGGAGCGGGGGTGAGCCCGCGTGACGGTGCCTCCGCCCACGACGCGGGGCGCCTCCGACGACGTACCACCGCCGGAGCAGCAGTGGCCGGGAGGGCCGCACCCGGCCTCCGAGACGGGCGGCGACGGGGGCGAGCAGGAGGAGCGGACCCAGGAGGCCAGGGCCGCACAGCGCGAACTCGTCGCGCACACTCCGGGATTCATCTTCAGCGAGGCCGCGTCCTTCGGCGGCAGCCTGGTCGGCGGGGCCCAGCACGGGGTGTCGGCGGGCGGCTCGGCCCGTGACGTGTTCATGGGCGGCAAGACGGAGATCCACCACCACGCGGCGGCATCCGCCTCGGCGGCGTACGTCTCCGGGGAGATCCCCCGGCAGCGGCTCGACGCGCTCTCCAGGGTCTTCGTCGAGGGTCCCTCCTTCGCCGCCGCCCTGGACCGGCTGCGCGACGAGCGCGTCCTCGTCCTCGCCGGCACCCACTCCACCGGCCGTTACGCGGCCGCGCTGATGCTCCTGCACCGCCTGGGCGTGCCCGCCGTGCACGCGCTGTCCGCCGAGAGCGGCCCGGCGAACCTGGGCACCCAGCTCACCGCGCCCGGCGGGCACGTCCTGCGCGATCTGCCGCTGAGCCGCAACCGCCCGTTGCGGGAAACCCATCTGTACGCGGCCCGCGACCGGCTCCGGAAGACCGACGGGTATCTGGTGGTGACCCTGGAGAACTCGCCGTTCCTGCTGGGCGTCGCCCCCGCCGCCTGGGAACCGCCGGAGGCCGCCGCGGTGCTGCGCGCCCACCTCGCCGACCTGCGGGGAGAGCCGGGAGACAGCGCCGGTCTGCTCGCCCTCGGCCCCGTCCGCGACTTCCTCTCGCGCGACGCCCACCGCCCCGCCGAGGTCGCCCGGTTCGCCGTGGAGGTCGCCCGTTACGACGGCGGCGAGGCGGCGGCCCGCCTCGCCGACTTCGGGCACGCGGCGGTCGAGCAGCAGTGCCGGGAGTGGCTCAGCGACCCCGAGGCCACCCTGCGCGACAAGGCGTTCCTCATCTCGCTCGCCGTCTTCGACCAGGCGCCGTACGTGCTGGCCGCCGAACTCGCCGACAAGCTGTACGTGCACTTCCAGCGGCTCCAGCACCCCGAACAGCCGCCGGAGATCCCGCTGTTCGGCCTCTCCGCCGAAACCCGGCTGGAGCGGGCGCGGGCCGAGGGCGAGGTACGGGACGAGGCCACCGAGTGGGGCTCGGTGCCGCAGTTCACGGCGTACTTCAAGAAGGAGAACACCCCGCCTCTGCTGCTCGGGGAGGTGTGGACGGGCCATCCGTCGGCGCGGCCCGCGCTGGTGTCCTGGCTGAAGGAGCTGGCCCGCGACAGCCGCCCGGTCGTGCGGACCCGGGCCGCCGCGGCCGCCGCGCTGCTGGCCCGCGCCGACCTGCCCTCCGCGGTGGCGCTGCTGATCGACGGCTGGGCGGTGTCGAAGGCCTTCGGCCCCCGTGTCACCGCCGCGAACACCCTCACGCTCGCTCAGCTCCTCGACGCGCCCGTCGTACTGCGCCTGCTCACCCAGTGGTGCACGGACACCCACTGGGCCCGCCGCTGGACCGCGATCCGCGCCTTCGGGCTGCTCACCCCGCTGCGCCCGGACCTCGCGGGCCCGGCGCTGAGCGCGCTCGCCGCCCGCGCCCGCGCCGGGGGCAGCAGCAGGACCGAGTCGAACAACCTGATCGACTCCACCGCCCTGCTGCTCTCGGTCGGCGCCCGGCGCGGCGAGATGCTCTCCGAGCTGGTGCGCCTGCTCCACCACGACACCGCCTCGGTCCGCACGCTCGCGCTGGCCGCGTTCGTGCGCGCCTGCGACAACGCCGAGGAGGGCGCGCTCGTCGAGTGGTACGCCGACACCGGCATGTACGAGGTGGACTCGGCCCGCGACCTGGCCGCCCTGTGGCGGACCGCGCTCGGCGACCGCGGGCACACCCGTGGCGCCCTGGACGCCCTGCACACCTGGGTGCGGCTGGCCGAGCGCAGGGCGGACGTCACACAGGCCCTGGAGCTGCTGCTGCCCGCGCTGATCGTCACGGCGGACGACCGCAAACGCCTGAGCCATGAACTGGTCAACCTGCGCGCCCCGGACGGCGGCGCGCGCCCACCCGTGGCCGACCGCCTGCTCGGCCTCCTGATCCCCTCCACCCCAGATCCATCGAGGAGTTGAACCATGGCGGAGTTCCGCCGTCAGCCGGAGTGGCAGCAGGACGCCAACCGGCACACCGCGCTCATCGACCCGGTGCTCACCGTGCGGCCGATCGCGCGCTTCGACTACACCGTCCGCCGCGCGGTCACCGCCATCGACCACGCGCTGGTCTTCGTCACCGCGAAGGGCTCGTACGACGTCTACACGCCGCCGCACCGGCCGAGCCGCTCGGAGGCGGCCACCCGCCGCTACACCTCCGTCTACGAGGTGGACATGGGCAGCCACCCCGTACAGCTCGCCCTGGAGGTGCCGAGCGACGACGACGCGTTCTGCTTCGGCGCCACGGCCGATCTGACCTGGCGGGTCGCGGACCCGATCGCCTACGTGGCGAGCGGCGAGCGCGATGTGCCGACGCGGCTCACCCGTGAACTGCACCAGCTCGCGCGCCCGGTGTGCCGCGCCTTCTCCATCGAGGACAGCCCGGCCGCCGAGCGCGCGGTCCAGCGGGCCGTGGAGAGCGGCGGTTTCGCGGCGGGCATCGGGCTCGACGTGACCTGCGCCGTACGACTGCGGCTGGACGACGAGGCGATCGCGCACCGGCGCAGGCAGCGGAGCCTGCGCTACGAGTCGGACATGCTCGACCCCGAGCACGAGTTCCGGCTCCGGCTGGCGCGGCAGCAGCACGAGCTGGAGATCCTGCGCCAGCAGCAGGACCACCATCTGATCACCGAGAAGATCAACTTCTACCAGTACCACCTTCAGCACGGGGGCGTCGCCGCCTGGGCCCTGCACCTCTCCCAGCACCCCGAGGACACCAAGATGGTCATCGGGTCCATCCAGAAGGACCAGCTGTCCCTCATCAGGGGCCAGCTGCAGGTGATCGCCGGGGACACCCTGGAGGATTTCCAGAAGGCGGAGTCGGCCCGCTCGACCCTGCGGGCCGTCGACGAGCTGATCCAGCAGCAGACGCCTCCGGGGCCGCGGGACGGGCAGGGGGCACTGCCCGCCGGGGCGACGCCCGGAGCGCCGCAGACGCCGCCCCAGCCGCCTTACCCGGGCCAGTCGCCCCACCCCGGCCACCCCGGCCCGGCACCACAGCCTCCGTACCACGCCGGGCACACACCGTACGGAGGGAGTGAGCCGCCGTACGCGGGTGGGCCGCCGCCCTCCGCCGGGCAACCCCCGTACGCAAGCGCTCAGCCGCCGTACGCGGGACAGGCACCGTACGCGGGCGGGCAGGCGCCGTACGCCGACGACCGGACCCTGTACGTCGGACAGTCCCCTTACGCGGGCGCTCAGCCGCCGTACGCCGGTGGTCCGGACGCCGTACCCCCCGCGGCCCCGGGGCAGCCCGACAGCGCCGCCCCCGACGGACAGCCCGCTACGACGCCCTACGCCGCCGCTGGACCGGCTCCCGCCGTGCCTCCGTGGCCGGGCAGCCGCGAGAGCGCCCGGGCCGCCGTGCCGGCCGCCACGCCGTTCCCGGCACCCGCCGCGACGCCGACGGACGCTCCGGAGGGCGAGCCCGCGTGACCACGCCCGACACAGCGCCGCCACCCGCGCCCGCGACCACACCGACACCCGACGCCTCGCTCCCGGACCCCTCCCCGCCCCCTTCCGGGGTCGGTGGCCGCACCGCGGAACGGCTCCTGACGGAGCTGCGAGGCGAGATAGCCCGGGCCGACAGCAAGGCCTCCGTGCTGGTGGCGGCGCTCGGAATGACGGCGGGCTTGTTCAGCGCGCTGCTGGCGGGACGCGGCTGGACGCCGGGTGAGCTGTCCCGGGCCGGGACGGGCCTGTGGTGGACCGGGGCGGCGGCGCTGGGGCTGTCCCTGTTCGCGCTGCTGCTCGCCGTGCTCCCCCGCTACAGCGGCACCTGGGCCCCGGGCCGGCCGCTGTGCTACTTCGGCGACATCCAGCAGGCCGTACGCGAGGGCCGACTGGCCGCCGCGCTGGCCGACACCGATCGCGACCCCGCCGCCGGACTCACGGCGGCGCTCATCGAGACCAGCCGTATCGCCGCCCGCAAGCACCAGTGGATCCGTACCGGCCTGATCGCGTTCTGTGCCGGCACCGCCCTGCTGCCGACCGCGCTGCTCATCGGCTGACGTCGCCGCACAGCCACCAGCCACTCCGAAGGAGCCCTCATGTCCCAGCCCCCAGGCCCGGCCCCCGCGTCCCCCGAGCCCCCGTACCCAGGAGCCGCCACGCCGCCGCCCCCCTACCCGGACGCCGCCCACCCGCACCCCTCGTACCCGGGAGCCGCCTCCCCGCCACCCCAGTACCCCGCGGCCTCCGCTCCTCCACCCCAGTACCCCGGAACCCCCGGGACCGGCGGGCCGGGACCTCAGTACCCCGGAGCCGGAGGCCACCCCCCGCAGTACCCGGCCGCCGGAGGCCCCGCACCCCAGTACCCGGGCGCCGGAGGCCATCCGCCCCAGTACCCGGGTGCCGGAGGCCCCGCACCCCAGTACCCGGGCGCCGGAGGCCATCCGCCGCAGTACCCGGGTGCCGGAGGCCCCGCACCCCAGTACCCGGGTGCCGGAGGCCACCCCCCGCAGTACCCGGCCGCCGGAGGACCCGTGCCCCACTACCCCGGAGCCGGAGGCGGCCCCGTACCCCAGTACCCGGGATCCGCCGCCCCGTCCGCCGCCCATCAGCAGACGGCCCACCAGCAGACGGCGGCCCCTCCGCCGCAGTACCCGGGTGCGGACCCGCGGTACCCGGGTCAGCAGCAGCCGCAGCCGGCGCCCTTCGTCCCGCGGCCGGCCACCGCGCCCGACGATCTCGACTACCGCCACCAGGGCTCACGTGTTCATCTGGCGAGCCATCAGCGGGGTGCCGACGCCACCGCCATCGGGCAGCTGGCGACGCAGATCCCAGGAGCCCTGGTGAGCCTCGCCGTGGTGTCGGCCCTCGCGCTCGGGCTGTTCGGCGCGGTCGTGGGCTGGCTGGTCGTGGTGGCCTGGCTGGCCTCCGGGGCCCTCGTCTTCCACCGGCCCACCGAGCTGCGCTTCGCCCGGCACGCGCTCAAACTGCGGACGCCGCTGGCCGAGGAGCGGGCCCGGCTGGAGCCGATCTGGCGCGAGGTCACCGCCCGAGCGGGTATCGAGGCGAACACCTACGAGCTGATGGTGGAGAACAGCGAGGACCTGAACGCGGTCGCGGTCGCCGGCCATGTCGTCGGCGTCACCACCTACTCCCTCAACCGGATTCCCAGCAGCAACCTCGCCGCCGTACTCGCCCATGAGCTCGGCCACCACACCGGCGGCCACGCCTGGGCCGGTCTCCTCGGCTACTGGTACTCGCTGCCCGGCCGGCTCGCCTGGGCGTTCACCCGCGGGATGGCCAGAATCGCGCTCGCCGTCGCCGGGGTCTTCTCGGCGGCCGCGACCGGGCTGCTGATCCTCTTCATGGGGATGTTCGTGCTCGCCGGGTTCCTCGTGGCCTGGTACATCACCGTCCCGCTCGTCGTCGCGCCCTACCTCCTCGCCTACGCGGGCCGCCTCAGCGAACTGCGCGCCGACCAGCAGGCCGCGGCCCTCGGCTTCGCGCCCGAGATGGCCCAGGTCCTGCACCACTTCCAGGCCGAGGAAGACGCCGCGAAGGCGGCTGCCGTCACCCAGGGCAAGAAGCTCCAGGAGCCCGGCGGCCTCGCCAAGCTGCTCTCCACCCACCCCGACAACTACACGCGGCTGCGCGCCCTGGAGCCGTATCTCCAGCTCCCGCGCTAGGAGCGGGTCCTGAGCGGGCCGGGACGGGAACGCCGAAGGGCGGTCACCCCCACTGGGGATGACCGCCCTTCGTACTACTGCCTACTGCCTACCGCTTACTGGTTGTACGGACCGTAGTCGTAGTCCTCCAGCGGGACGGCCTGGCCGGAGCCGGTGCCGAACGGCGAGTAGTCGATGTCGTCGTAGCCGACGGCCGAGTACATCGCGGCCTTGGCTTCCTCGGTGGGCTCGACCCGGATGTTGCGGTAGCGGGACAGACCCGTACCGGCCGGGATGAGCTTACCGATGATGACGTTCTCCTTGAGGCCGATCAGGGAGTCGGACTTGGCGTTGATCGCCGCGTCCGTCAGAACCCTGGTCGTCTCCTGGAAGGACGCCGCCGACAGCCACGACTCGGTCGCCAGCGAGGCCTTGGTGATACCCATCAGCTGCGGACGGCCGGAGGCCGGGTGGCCGCCTTCCTGGACCACACGACGGTTCTCGGTCTCGAACTTCGAACGCTCGACCAGCTCGCCGGGCAGCAGCTCCGCGTCGCCCGACTCGATGATCGTCACACGGCGCAGCATCTGCCGGATGATGATCTCGATGTGCTTGTCGTGGATCGACACACCCTGCGAGTTGTAGACCTTCTGGACCTCGCCGACCAGGTGGACCTGGACGGCACGCTGACCCAGGATGCGCAGCACGTCGTGCGGGTTGGTGGCACCCACGGTGAGCTTCTGGCCCACCTCGACGTGCTCGCCCTCGGACACCAGGAGACGGGCGCGCTTCGAGATCGGGAACGCCGTCTCTTCGCTGCCGTCGTCCGGGGTGACAACGAGCTTCTTGGTCTTCTCGGTCTCCTCGATCCGCACGCGGCCGGAGGCCTCGGAGATCGGGGCGACACCCTTCGGCGTACGGGCTTCGAAGAGCTCGACGACACGGGGCAGACCCTGGGTGATGTCGTCACCGGCCACACCACCGGTGTGGAAGGTACGCATCGTCAGCTGGGTACCGGGCTCACCGATGGACTGGGCGGCGATGATGCCGACCGCCTCACCGATGTCGACCAGCTTGCCGGTGGCCAGCGAGCGGCCGTAGCACATGGCGCAGGTGCCGACGGCGGACTCACAGGTCAGGACCGAACGGGTCTTGACCTCCTCGATGCCGTGCCTGACGAGCTCGTCGATGAGGACGTCGCCGAGGTCGGTGTTGGCCGGGGCCAGCACCTTGCCGTCGACGGTGATGTCCTCGGCCAGCGCACGTGCGTACACGCTGGTCTCGACGTTCTCCGCCTTGCGCAGCACGCCGTCCGCGTCGCGCTCCGCGATGTGCAGCTTGAGGCCACGGTCGGTGCCGCAGTCCTCCTCGCGGATGATGACGTCCTGGGAGACGTCGACCAGACGACGGGTGAGGTAACCCGAGTCGGCGGTACGCAGAGCGGTGTCCGCCAGACCCTTACGGGCACCGTGGGTCGAGATGAAGTACTCGAGCACCGACAGGCCTTCACGGAAGGAGGCCTTGATGGGGCGCGGGATCGTCTCGTTCTTGGCGTTCGACACCAGACCACGCATACCGGCGATCTGACGCATCTGCATCATGTTGCCTCGTGCGCCCGAGTTCACCATCATCGAAACCGGGTTGGTCTTCGGGAAGTTCGCGTTCATCGCCTCGGCAACCTCGTTGGTCGCCTTGGTCCAGATCGCGATGAGCTCCTGCGTGCGCTCTTCCTTGGTGATCAGACCGCGCTCGTACTGCTTCTGGACCTTCTCGTCCAGGTCCTCGTAGCCCTTGACGATCGCGCGCTTCGCATCCGGAACGACGATGTCGGAGATGGCCACGGTGACGCCGGAACGGGTCGCCCAGAAGAAGCCGGCCGCCTTCAGGTTGTCGAGCGTCGCCGCCACGATGACCTTGGGGTAGCGCTCGGCGAGGTCGTTGACGATCTCGGAGAGCTGCTTCTTGCCGACCTCGTAGTCGACGAACGGGTAGTCCTCGGGCAGCAGCTCGTTGAAGAGCGCGCGGCCCAGGGTCGTCCGCAGGCGGAAGGTGTCACCCTGCTGCCACTCCGGGTCGCCCTCCTCCCGCGCCGGCGGGGTCCAGCCGCGCGGCGGGATGGTGCCCACCGGGAAGCGGATGTCCACGCGCGACTGCAGCGAGAGCTCGCCGGCGTCGAACGCCATGATCGCCTCGGCCACGGAAGCGAAGGAGCGGTCCTCGCCCTTCACGTTCCGCAGGTCGCCGTCGGTGGTCAGGAAGAACAGACCGAGGACCATGTCCTGGGTCGGCATCGTGACCGGGCGGCCGTCGGCCGGCTTGAGGATGTTGTTCGAGGACAGCATCAGGATGCGGGCCTCGGCCTGCGCCTCCGCGGAGAGCGGCAGGTGGACGGCCATCTGGTCACCGTCGAAGTCCGCGTTGAACGCGGTGCAGACGAGCGGGTGGATCTGGATGGCCTTGCCCTCGACCAGCTGCGGCTCGAAGGCCTGGATGCCGAGGCGGTGCAGCGTCGGCGCACGGTTCAGCAGAACCGGGTGCTCGGCGATGACCTCTTCCAGGACGTCGTACACGACCGTGCGGCCGCGCTCGACCATCCGCTTGGCGCTCTTGATGTTCTGCGCGTGGTTCAGGTCCACCAGGCGCTTCATCACGAACGGCTTGAAGAGCTCCAGAGCCATGGCCTTCGGCAGACCACACTGGTGCAGCTTCAGCTGCGGACCGACGACGATCACGGAACGCGCGGAGTAGTCCACACGCTTGCCGAGCAGGTTCTGACGGAATCGACCCTGCTTGCCCTTGAGCATGTCGGACAGCGACTTCAGCGGACGGTTGCCGGGGCCCGTGACCGGGCGACCACGACGGCCGTTGTCGAAGAGCGCGTCGACGGCCTCCTGAAGCATGCGCTTCTCGTTGTTCACGATGATCTCGGGGGCGCCGAGGTCAAGGAGTCGCTTCAGACGGTTGTTGCGGTTGATCACACGGCGGTACAGGTCGTTCAGGTCGGAGGTCGCGAAGCGGCCGCCGTCCAGCTGCACCATCGGGCGAAGGTCCGGCGGGATGACCGGCACGCAGTCGAGCACCATGCCCTTGGGGCTGTTGCTGGTCTGCAGGAACGCGGAGACGACCTTGAGGCGCTTGAGCGCACGGGTCTTCTTCTGGCCCTTGCCGGTGCGGATGATCTCGCGGAGGCGCTCGGCCTCCTCGTCCAGGTCGAAGGACTCCAGGCGCTTCTGCAGCGCCGCGGCACCCATCGAACCGTCGAAGTACGTGCCGAAGCGGTCACGCAGCTCGCGGTAGAGGAGCTCGTCGCCCTCCAGGTCCTGGACCTTGAGGTTCTTGAAGCGGGTCCACACCTCGTCGAGACGGTCGATCTCGCGCTGCGCGCGGTCGCGCAGCTGCTTCATCTCACGCTCGGCACCCTCGCGCACCTTGCGGCGCACGTCGGCCTTGGCACCCTCGGCCTCGAGCTCGGCCAGGTCGGTCTCGAGCTTCTTGGCGCGGGCCTCCAGGTCGGCGTCGCGACGGTTCTCGACCTGCTGGCGCTCGACGGAGACGTGGGCCTCCAGCGAGGGCAGGTCGCGGGTGCGGCGCTCCTCGTCGACGTACGTGATCATGTACGCGGCGAAGTAGATGACCTTCTCGAGGTCCTTCGGGGCGAGGTCGAGCAGGTAGCCCAGCCGCGACGGAACGCCCTTGAAGTACCAGATGTGGGTGACGGGAGCGGCCAGCTCGATGTGACCCATCCGCTCACGACGCACCTTGGCGCGAGTGACCTCGACGCCGCAGCGCTCACAGATGATGCCCTTGAAGCGGACACGCTTGTACTTACCGCAGTAGCACTCCCAGTCCCGGGTCGGACCGAAGATCTTCTCGCAGAAGAGTCCGTCCTTTTCGGGCTTGAGGGTGCGGTAGTTGATGGTCTCGGGCTTCTTGACCTCGCCGTGGCTCCACTGACGGATGTCGTCAGCGGTGGCCAGACCGATCCGGAGCTCATCGAAGAAGTTGACGTCGAGCACTATGCGTCAATCCCTCTCAGGGTTGTAAGTCTTAGGGGTCTGATACGGGGGTCCTGGGGCCGACGGGCCTTCTTCACCTTTTCCACAGGTGGCAGAAGGCCCGCCGAACTCCCGTCAGACCTCTTCGACGCTGCTCGGCTCGCGCCGGGACAGGTCGATGCCGAGCTCCTCCGCCGCGCGGAAGACGTCCTCGTCGGTGTCACGCATTTCGATGGACATACCGTCGCTGGACAGCACCTCCACGTTGAGGCAGAGAGACTGCATCTCCTTGATGAGCACCTTGAAGGACTCGGGGATGCCGGGCTCGGGGATGTTCTCGCCCTTGACGATGGCCTCGTAGACCTTCACGCGGCCGGTGACGTCGTCGGACTTGATGGTCAGCAGCTCCTGGAGGGCGTAAGCGGCGCCGTACGCCTCCAGCGCCCACACCTCCATCTCACCGAAGCGCTGGCCACCGAACTGAGCCTTACCACCCAGCGGCTGCTGGGTGATCATCGAGTACGGACCGGTCGAGCGGGCGTGGAGCTTGTCGTCGACCAGGTGGTGGAGCTTGAGGATGTACATGTACCCGATCGAGATCGGGTCCGGGAACGGCTCACCGGAGCGGCCGTCGAACAGCCTCGCCTTGCCGGACGGGAGGACCAGACGGTCACCGTCGCGGTTGGGCAGGGTGTGCTCGAAGAGACCCGCGAGCTCGTCCTCACGCGCACCGTCGAAGACGGGGGTGGCGACGTTGGTGCCCGGGGCGACCTGGTCGGCGCCGATGGACTGCAGGCGCTGGGCCCACTCGTCCCCGAGACCGGAGACGTCCCAGCCGCGGCTGGCGAGCCAGCCGAGGTGGATCTCCAGGACCTGTCCCGGGTTCATTCGGGACGGCACACCCAGCGGGTTGAGGATGATGTCGACCGGGGTGCCGTCCTCCAGGAACGGCATGTCCTCGATCGGCAGGATCTTCGAGATGACACCCTTGTTGCCGTGACGGCCGGCGAGCTTGTCACCGTCCGTGATCTTGCGCTTCTGCGCCACGTAGACACGAACCAGCTGGTTCACGCCCGGCGGCAGCTCGTCGCCCTCTTCACGGTCGAAGACGCGGACGCCGATGACCTTGCCGATCTCGCCGTGCGGGACCTTCAGCGAGGTGTCACGGACCTCACGGGCCTTCTCACCGAAGATCGCGCGCAGCAGGCGCTCCTCCGGCGTCAGCTCGGTCTCGCCCTTGGGCGTGACCTTGCCGACGAGGATGTCGCCGGCGACGACCTCGGCACCGATACGGATGATGCCGCGCTCGTCGAGGTCGGCGAGGACCTCTTCGGAGACGTTCGGGATGTCCCGGGTGATCTCCTCCGGGCCGAGCTTGGTGTCACGGGCGTCGACCTCGTGCTCCTCGATGTGGATCGAGGAGAGGACGTCGTCCTGCACGAGGCGCTGCGACAGGATGATCGCGTCCTCGTAGTTGTGACCCTCCCACGGCATGAACGCCACGAGCAGGTTCTTGCCGAGCGCCATCTCGCCGTCCTCGGTCGCGGGACCGTCGGCCAGGACCTGGCCTTCGATCACGCGGGCGCCCTCGTCCACGACAACCTTCTGGTTGACGGAGGTGCCCTGGTTCGACCGGGAGAACTTGTGCAGGCGGTACGTGGTGTACGTGCCGTCGTCGTTGGCGGTGGTGATGTAGTCCGCGGAGACCTCCTGGACCACACCGTCCTTCTCCGACTTCAGGACGTCACCGGCGTCGACCGCGCAGCGGTACTCCATGCCGGTGCCGACCAGCGGCGCCTCGGACTTGATGAGCGGAACGGCCTGACGCATCATGTTCGCGCCCATGAGGGCACGGTTGGCGTCGTCGTGCTCCAGGAACGGGATCATCGCGGTCGCGACCGACACCATCTGGCGCGGGGAGACGTCCATGTAGTCGACGTCGTCACCGGGGACGTAGTCGACCTCTCCGCCACGACGGCGGACCAGGACGCGGGACTCCTCGAAGCGGAACTCCTCCGTCAGCGGCGCGTTGGCCTGCGCGATGACGAATCGGTCCTCTTCGTCGGCCGTCAGGTAGTCGACCTCGTCGGTGACGACGCCGCCCGTGACCCTGCGGTACGGGGTCTCGACGAATCCGAACGCGTTGACCCGGCCGTAGGAGGCGAGCGAGCCGATCAGGCCGATGTTCGGGCCTTCGGGGGTCTCGATCGGGCACATGCGGCCGTAGTGCGACGGGTGCACGTCACGGACCTCGAAGCCGGCCCGCTCACGGGAGAGACCACCCGGGCCAAGCGCCGACAGACGGCGCTTGTGGGTGAGACCCGACAGCGGGTTGTTCTGGTCCATGAACTGCGACAGCTGGCTGGTGCCGAAGAACTCCTTGATGGAGGCGACGACCGGCCGGATGTTGATCAGGGTCTGCGGCGTGATCGCCTCGACGTCCTGAGTCGTCATGCGCTCGCGGACGACGCGCTCCATACGAGCCAGACCCGTGCGGACCTGGTTCTGGATGAGCTCGCCGACGTTGCGCAGACGACGGTTGCCGAAGTGGTCGATGTCGTCGGTCTCGACGACGATCGAGGTGCCGTTGTCACCAACGGTCTCGGTCTCACCGGCGTGCAGCTTCACCAGGTACTTGATCGACGAGATGATGTCCTCGACGGTCAGGATCCCGGCGTCGAGCGGGGCCTCGCCGCCCAGCTTCTTGTTGACCTTGTACCGGCCGACCTTGGCGAGGTCGTAGCGCTTCGGGTTGAAGTAGAGGTTCTCCAGAAGCGTCTGCGCGGCCTCACGGGTCGGCGGCTCGCCCGGACGCAGCTTGCGGTAGATGTCCAGCAGCGCGTCGTCCTGGCCCTGGGTGTGGTCCTTCTCCAGGGTGGCGCGCATGGACTCGTACTCGCCGAACTCCTCGAGGATCTGCTCGGTGGTCCAGCCGAGAGCCTTCAGGAGAACGGTGACGGACTGCTTGCGCTTGCGGTCGATGCGGACACCGACCATGTCGCGCTTGTCGATCTCCATCTCCAGCCAGGCACCCCGGGACGGGATGACCTTGGCCGAGAAGATGTCCTTGTCGGACGTCTTGTCGATGGAGGAGTCGAAGTAGACACCCGGCGAGCGGACCAGCTGCGACACGACGACACGCTCGGTGCCGTTGATGACGAAGGTGCCCTTGTTGGTCATGAGCGGGAAGTCGCCCATGAAGACCGTCTGGGACTTGATCTCGCCGGTCTCGTTGTTGGTGAACTCGGCGGTGACGAAGAGCGGGGCCGCGTACGTGAAGTCGCGGTCCTTGCACTCGTCGATGGAGTTCTTCGGGGGCTCGAAGCGGTGATCGCGGAACGTCAGGGACATCGACCCACTGAAGTCCTCGATCGGGGAGATCTCCTCGAAGATCTCCTCCAGACCGGACTTGGTGGGGACGTCCTGTCCGCTGTCCAGAGCCGCCTCGACACGAGCCTTCCACGCGTCGTTGCCGAGCAGCCAGTCGAAGCTCTCGGTTTGCAGCGCAAGAAGGTTCGGAACCTCGAGGGGCTCCTTGATCTTTGCAAAGGAGATGCGCAGCGGGGCGGTGCTGGCGCCGTTGTTCATATTCGCGGTCGAGGCAGTGCGCGAGGCGGCCAAGAGGGGGTCCTTCCGAGGGCTCGGACTCACTACGCGCGTACCGGTCCCATGTCGGACAAAGCGTCGGGCCGTTCCCGATCCAGCCGGATAAGGCCAGGTCAGGGATGATCCAACCGTCGATGCTCACACACGGGTATGCCCCTGGTGACGGGCAGGAGGCAGCTAACAGGCAGCGCAAAGGGTCAGTGTAGCCACTAGGCCCACTGATGTCCAGTCCCGGTTTCGGGAGACCCTCATTGTTGTCAACACCTGCGGCAAGCCACGCCCTCAATGCACATCGATACTGCCCTCTTCGTCAGCGATCCATGCCTCGGATACGGATCGTTGTGACGACGCGTCCTGAGAATTGCGCGCTGCGTGCGGTTCGTCAAGGCCCCCCAAGCCCAAAGCAAGTGCCGCGATCGTCACGTGCGGCCCTTCTTGCAACCCGTCCCTCTGCCTGTCACAGGGCGGCCGGAGGCACAACGAAGATCACCATACTCGTCGCGGCCTGCAGCGCAAGGCTGCCGCTTCAGGGACCCCCTGGAACGCCGAAGAGCGACCACCCAGTTGGGTGATCGCTCTTCGGTGCGTCAGCGTTACAGCGCTTCTTGAGCGGCTGTCACAGCTTCACAGGAGTCCTCGGGGGACTCGTCGAGTTACTTGACCTCGACGGAGGCGCCGGCGCCCTTGAGGGACTCGGCAGCCTTCTCGGCGGCCTCCTTGGCGACCTTCTCGAGGACGGGCTTCGGAGCGCCGTCGACGAGGTCCTTGGCCTCCTTCAGGCCCAGCGAGGTGAGCTCACGCACGACCTTGATGACCTGGATCTTCTTCTCGCCGGCACCCGTGAGGATGACGTCGAACTCGTCCTGCTCCTCGACGGCCTCAGCGGCGGCGGCGGGGCCGGCCGGGGCAGCGGCGACCGCGGCGGCGGCGGTGACGTCGAACTTCTCCTCGAAGGCCTTCACGAACTCGGAGAGCTCGATGAGGGTGAGGTTCTCGAACTGCGCGAGCAGCTCTTCCTGGGACAGCTTCGCCATGATGGCGTCCTTCCACTAATTCGGCAGGTGCCGGGATGTACTGGTGAGGCGGGCGTACGTTCGGCCCGCTACGACCGTCGCCTCAGGCGGCGGTCAATGCGCGAGCCGAATTACTCGGCACCGCCCTGCTCGGCCTGCTTGACACGAAGCGCCTCCGCGGTGCGGACGAACTTCGAGGGGAGCGCCTGGAAGAGACGAGCAGTCTGCGTCTGCTTGCCCTTGAAGGCACCCGCCAGCTTGGCGAGCAGAACCTCGCGGGACTCGAGGTCCGCAAGCTTCTTGATCTCGTCGGCGGACAGCGCCTTGCCGTCAAGGACACCGCCCTTGATGACGAGGTTCGGGTTGTCCTTGGCGAAGTCACGAAGACCCTTCGCCGACGTCACCGGGTCACCGGTGATGAAGGCGACCGCCGTCGGACCGTTGAACAGGTCGTCGAGCGTAGAGATCCCGGCCTCGTTGGCCGCAATCTTGGTCAGCGTGTTCTTCACCACGGCGTACTGGGCGTCTTCACCGAGCGAACGACGCAGCGTCTTGAGCTGCGCCACGGTGAGACCCCGGTACTCGGTCAGCACGGCGGCGTTCGAGCTGCGGAACTGGTCCGCGAGCTCGGCTACCGCGGCAGCCTTGTCGGGCCTTGCCATAGAGCGTCGGCCTCCTTCCGGGTGATGAGGACCGCTCAGAAGGGACTGACAAAACGAAACGCCCCGGCGCAGGCGCACGGGGCGTAGCTCAACCGGATTCCTCCGCACGCTGGCGTGCGAACTCCGGGAACACATCCACGAATCACCTACGCGGGTCGTCCGCAGTTTCAGCGGATCCTTCGGTCACCACGCCCTCTTGCGAGCACGAGGCAACGACCAGCGGTCTTTGGCTTCTCGAGGAGAGTACGTGAAGGGGACGTCGCCAAGCAAATCCGCCCGGAGGGGTCAGCCCTGCTCGGCGCCCTTCATCATCTCGGCGAGGTCGACGGTGTCCTTGGCGGGCGGGGCCGTCACCGTCACCGGCTTGTTGAAGTCGAGGAAGGTGATGGTCAGGTCGAGCGGGCCCTTGTCGGCGGTCCCCCGCATACGGAACTGCTTGGTGCGGTCGTTGCCGTCGACCCACATGTCCATCGTGAGAGCGTCGATGCCCATCTTCGTGTACTGGTCGAGGCTCTTCTGCCGCGCCTCACGGGTGGCCTTGTCCTGGCTCTTGAGGGACTTGCGGAACTCGTCGAGGGTGACCTTCCCCTTGTAGTGCGTGGTCCGCACGCCGTCGACGGTCTCGGTCCCGACCTTCTTGACGTCCTTCGAACCGGTGAGGAAGGTCGACTCGGTGGCCGGGTTCCTGTCGGCCGCTCCGCCGCCCAGCTGGTCCGCGTTCAGCTCCTTGTCCGCGCCCAGCGCGGACATGTCGAACTTGATCCAGTGCTTGCCGCCCATGTCCTTGGCGGCCTTGGCGCCCCCGCCGATGTACATCGCCTTGCCCACCAGCCGGATCTCGACCGGGCCGTCGGCGGCCTGGTCCTCGGCGGTCATCTTCATGTTCATGGCCAGCGGCTTCATGCTCATGGCCGCCTCACCGCCGACCTTGCCCTCCTGAGGGACCTGGCCGGTCATCCGGTAGCGCAGGGAGGTGATGTCCTCGGTCCTCTTCGCCGCCTTCGCCACGGCCGCGGCGGGCGTGAGCGCGGGCGACTCCTCCGCGGCGTCCTTCGTGCAGCCCACCGCGCCCCCGCCGAGCACCAGCGCCGCGAGTGCCGCGCCGGCGGCCCGGTGTCGTACCGAGTCGTTCACAGAAAGCCTCATGATTCCCCCCACGGGACAGATGAGCGATTCACAGATTCGACGCGAGCGTACTCAAGCGGGCTCACGTGATCATCCGAGTTTCCCGAGGTCTGGAGCCCGCGGCCTGGAGAGGGGGCGACGGGGCCAGGCCTGGACGGCGGGGCTCAGAAGCTAGGAGCTCGTACCGGAGCCGGTCGACGTGTCGCCGCTGCCCGGCGTCATGCCCTGCTTCTTCAGGAGGTCCTTGAAGTCCTCGGTGTCACCGGCCGGGGGCGCCGCGGCCGAGACCTTCACTCCGTAGTCGCTGTAGTACGTCGTGGAGGACATCGTGCCGCTCGTCATCGCGGCCTTGGATACCGCCTTGACGAGCAGGTCCTTGCCGTCGACCCAGATGTCCACGTCCTCCGTCGTGATGCCGACCTGGGTGAACTGCTTCTTCATGCTGGCGAGTTGACTCGCGGTGAGGTGGGAGCTCTTGGCCGCGAGGTCCGCGACGTTCACCGTGCCCGCGTAGTGCGTGGTCTTCTCGCCGCGGACCGTCTCGTCGCCGACCTTTTTGACATCGCCGGACGCGAGCAGGAGCTTCACCGACTGGTTCGGCGAGTTGTTCTGCGCCTGGTCCTTCAGGAGCGCGCCGGAGCCGCCCCCGAACTTCGCCAGGTCGTCGTACCCGTACCTGATCCAGTGCTTGCCGCCCGCCTGCTGGGCGAACGTGTCGCCCATCTTCGCGTAGTAGGCGTCGGACAGATAGCGGGCCTCCATGGAGGCGCTGCCCATCTTGCGCATCGTCTCGGCCATCGTGCCGCCGGTGTACGTGATGGTCATGTCGCCGGTGAGGCCGTTGCCCCAGCCCAGGACGCCGCTCGACTTCATGGACATCAGCGAGCCCATGCTCGTCGTGGACTCGATCCGGGCGGAGTTCGCGCCGTCGGTGGACTTCTCGGCGGACCGCAGGGCCGCGATGGGACTGACGTGCGTGGTGCTCTTGTGGCCGGCCTTGTCGTCCTTGCCCGAACTCACCGAAGAACCCGAGGAGTTGCAGGCCGTCACCCCCGCCAGCGCGGCCGTCAGCGTGATCGAGAGGGTCACGCGGCGCACCATGGTGCTGTTCATTCGTCCCACCCCTATGCGAATTATGTGAACTGCACGCTAGCGCAGCCCACTGACACACGTATCCGAATTCCGCCCCGGGGCGATCGCCCCGGAAAGGCCTCCGGAGATGAGGACGGGCCCCGCACCTCGAAAGGTTGCGGGGCCCGTTCAGATACGCGTGCGCGACGCGGTCACCGGGGTGAGCGGGAGGCTCAGACGGCGGCCGGGTCCTCCTCGACGAGGAGGTTGCGGGTGCGGTTGGGGTCGACCGGAACGCCGGGGCCGATCGTGGAGCTGATCGCGGCCTTCTTGATGTAGCGACCCTTGGCGGCCGACGGCTTCAGACGAAGGATCTCGTCGAGGGCCGCACCGTAGTTCTCCACCAGCTTGGCGTCGTCGAAGGACACCTTGCCGATGATGAAGTGAAGGTTCGAGTGCTTGTCGACGCGGAACTCGATCTTGCCACCCTTGATCTCGGTGACAGCCTTGGCGACGTCCGGGGTCACGGTGCCGGTCTTGGGGTTCGGCATGAGACCACGGGGACCGAGCACGCGGCCGAGGCGGCCGACCTTGCCCATGAGGTCCGGGGTGGCGACGACGGCGTCGAAGTCCAGACGGCCCTTCGCCACCTCGTCGATGAGCTCGTCGGAGCCGACGATGTCGGCACCCGCGGCAGTCGCGGCCTCGGCACGGTCACCGGTCGCGAAGACCAGGACCCGGGCGGTCTTGCCGGTGCCGTGCGGGAGGTTCACGGTGCCACGGACCATCTGGTCGGCCTTGCGCGGGTCGACACCCAGGCGGAAGGCGACCTCGACGGTGCCGTCGAACTTGCTCGTGGAGGTCTCCTTGGCGAGACGGACGGCCTCGAGCGGGGCGTAGAGCTTCTCCCGGTCGACCTTGGCGTCCGCAGCGCGGAGAGACTTGCTGCGCTTGCTCACTACTGCTCCTGATGTGTTCTGAGGAGTCGTGGTACGGGCCGAGCAGGCCCTGCCACGTGCGGCCGGAGCCGCATGGTTCCTACGAAGGTGGGTGTCAGCCCTCGACCGTGATGCCCATGGAACGGGCGGTGCCGGCGATGATCTTCGCGGCGGCGTCCAGGTCGTTGGCGTTGAGGTCGGGCATCTTGGTCGTGGCGATCTCGCGGACCTGCGCCTGGGTGATCTTGGCGACCTTGGTCTTGTGCGGCTCGCCGGAGCCCTTCTCGACACCCGCGGCCTTGAGGATCATCTTCGCGGCCGGCGGAGTCTTGGTCACGAAGGTGAAGGAGCGGTCTTCGTAGACCGTGATCTCCACCGGGATGACCCAGCCACGCTGCGACTCGGTCGCGGCGTTGTAGGCCTTGCAGAACTCCATGATGTTGACGCCGTGCTGACCGAGCGCGGGGCCGACCGGCGGGGCCGGGTTCGCCGCACCGGCGTTGATCTGGAGCTTGATAAGCCCCGTGACCTTCTTCTTCTTGGGAGGCATTCCGGGTCCTCTTTCGTTTTCGCCTTCCTACGTCCGAGTCGCCCCGGACGGCTGCCTTCAACCGAGGTGATGATCCGGATGGAGGCATACCGCACAACGATAACGGGTATCTGTGCGCGGCTAAAAACCGAGCAGGTCAGACAGGCTGTGACAGCCCGTCTGACCTGTTCGGAAGACGTACGTCCAGAAGGTGCTAGTTCTTCTGGATCTGGTCGAAGGAAAGCTCGACCGGGGTCTCGCGGCCGAAGATCTCGACGAGGCCCTTGACCTTCTTCGAGTCGGCGTTGATCTCGTTGATCGTCGCCTGCAGCGTGGCGAACGGGCCGTCGGTGACGGTGACCGAGTCGCCGACCTCGAAGTCCAGCACCTGGACCTCGACCTTGCGCTGCGGAGCGGGCTTGCCCTCGGCCTCGGCGGCCTCGCGGGCGGCCTTCTCCTCGGCCTCCGGGGCGAGCATCTTGACGATCTCGTCCAGGGTCAGCGGGTACGGGTCGTAGGCGTTGCCCACGAAGCCGGTGACGCCGGGCGTGTTGCGGACGACACCCCAGGACTCGTTCGTCAGGTCCATGCGGACCAGGACGTAGCCCGGGAGCTTGTTCTGCTTGATCGTCTTGCGCTCGCCGTTCTTGATCTGCGCGACTTCTTCCTGCGGCACCTCGGCCTGGAAGATGAAGTCCTCGACGTTCAGCGAAACGGCACGCTGTTCGAGGTTGGTCTTCACGCGGTTCTCGTAACCGGCGTACGTGTGGATGACGTACCACTCGCCGGGGAGCATGCGCAGTTCCTCGCGCAGGGCGGTCACGGGGTCGACGGGCTCGGCCTCTACTTCGGCCTCGGCCTCGCCGGCGTCGTCGGCGAGCGCCTCGGCGGGCACGTCCTCGTCCTCGACGTCGTCACCGGACTCGTCCTCGACGTGCATGGCCGCGTCCTCGGCGGGCTCGCCGGCGGCGGCATCGGCAGCCTCGAACTCGTCCACGACGTCCGCTCCCTCGACGATCTCGAGCTCGTCGTCAACGGACTCGACCGACTCGGTGGCGTCGTTCAGGTTCGGGTCAGACACGGTGGCTGCTTCTTCCTGGATACATGGGGGTGGAACACGCGAAAGGGGCGCCGGTGACGGCGCCCTTCGCTCTCGGCTCAGCCGAAGACGTACTTGGCGGCGTGGTTGAGCCCATAGTCAATCACGGTCACCAGGCCGATCATGATGACGACGAACACAATCACCACTGTGGTGTAAGTCGTCAGCTGATTGCGAGTCGGCCAGACAACCTTACGGAGTTCCGCGATGATCTGGCGGTAGAAAGTGGCAAGGCGCTTCAGCGGGCCCTTCTTGGCACGCTTACCACCCTTGCGGGCCTTCTTTTTGGACTCCGGCGCCTCGGCATCAGGCATGTCGATGGAGCCCACGGCGTCCGTCACTCGTCCTCACCTGATTCCCGGGTCGTGACCGTGCCGCGCCCGGTTGAGCCGCACGGCGGTGCATTGCAGTACGTACATGCGCACACATCCTGGCGAAAGGTGTGTGTAGCAGGGCCGGAGGGACTTGAACCCCCAACCGCTGGTTTTGGAGACCAGTGCTCTACCAATTGAGCTACGACCCTTTGATTTCCCCCAACGTACCGCATCCGACCGGGTGCTCGGTGTGCACCGGTTGAGCGCGGCCGGTGAAGGCCAACGAGGTGAGAGTGTACGTGGTCCGGAGCCGGTCGTCGAACAGAAAGTGTCCGTACGGGCTTCCTCCGCTGAAGATCGACTGGTGGGCGCGCGGATCCGAATGGATGTTCTGCCGCTGTTCAGTCTGTGAAACCCGCGTGCCGGGGGCGTTTCCGGTCTGAAACGATGGGTCCCATGAGCCCTGCAACCCCTCCCACCGAGCGCCGGGTCTCCGCCCGAGTCGGCGCGATCTCCGAGTCCGCCACCCTCGCCGTGGACGCCAAGGCCAAGGCACTCAAGGCCGCCGGACGTCCGGTGATCGGTTTCGGCGCCGGTGAGCCCGACTTCCCGACCCCGGACTACATCGTTCAGGCGGCCATCGAGGCCTGCTCGAACCCCAAGTACCACCGCTACACGCCGGCCGGCGGGCTCCCCGAGCTGAAGGCCGCGATCGCCGCCAAGACGCTGCGCGACTCCGGCTACGAGGTGGAGGCCGCCCAGGTCCTGGTCACCAACGGCGGCAAGCAGGCCATCTACGAGGCCTTCGCCGCGATCCTCGACCCGGGCGACGAGGTCATCGTCCCGGCGCCGTACTGGACGACCTACCCGGAGTCCATCCGTCTCGCCGGCGGTGTCCCGGTGGACGTCGTCGCGGACGAGACCACCGGCTACCGCGTCTCGGTCGAGCAGCTGGAGGCCGCCCGCACCGAGAACACGAAGGTGCTGCTCTTCGTCTCCCCGTCCAACCCGACGGGCGCGGTCTACACCCGCGAGCAGATCGAGCAGATCGGCCGCTGGGCCGCCGAGAAGGGCCTGTGGGTCCTGACCGACGAGATCTACGAGCACCTGGTCTACGGGGACGCTGAATTCCACTCCCTGCCCGTCGTGGTGCCCGAGCTGCGCGACAAGTGCATCGTCGTCAACGGCGTCGCCAAGACGTACGCGATGACCGGCTGGCGCGTGGGCTGGGTCATCGGCCCGAAGGACGTCGTCAAGGCCGCGACCAACCTCCAGTCGCACGCCACCTCGAACGTCTCGAACGTGGCCCAGGTCGCCGCGCTCGCCGCCGTCTCCGGCGACCTCACGGCCGTCGCGAAGATGCGCGAGGCCTTCGACCGCCGCCGCAAGACCATGGTGCGCATGCTGAACGAGATCGACGGCGTGCTCTGCCCCGAGCCCGAGGGCGCGTTCTACGCGTACCCCTCGGTCAAGGGACTCCTCGGCAAGGAGATCCGCGGCAAGCGCCCCGCGGACACGGTCGAGCTGGCCGCGCTCATCCTGGAGGAGTCCGAGGTCGCGGTCGTCCCGGGCGAGGCCTTCGGCACGCCGGGCTACCTGCGCCTGTCGTACGCCCTCGGTGACGAGGACCTCGTCGAGGGCGTCAGCCGGATCCAGCAGCTGCTGTCCGAGGCGAAGGACTGAGCGTCTACGACGCATAAGCGGGCCTCCGGCTGGACCGGGGGCCCGCTTATGCGTTCAGGCACGCGCTCGTTCGGTGAACCCGGCTGCCTGGTCCAAGATTTACGGCAGGATCTTGGGGTGACTCCTCCCCCGAGGGGGCTTCTCACTCAGCCGCCGTTGCGGCCTCATGACGGACAAGCCCTGCCCGGCACCTTTCGGCACGGAGCAGAGCCTAGCGATTACGGAGCGTTGATGGGTGTTGTTCGTGATATCCGGCAGCTGCCGAAGGCCCATCTGCACCTGCACTTCACCGGTTCGATGCGGCACACCACCCTGCTGGAACTGGCCGACAAATACGGCGTACGACTGCCGGACGCGCTGACCAGCGGGGAACCGCCGAAGCTGCGGGCGACCGACGAGCGCGGCTGGTTCCGCTTCCAGCGCCTGTACGACGCCGCGCGGTCCTGCCTCAGAGAGCCCGAGGACATCCAGCGCCTGGTGCGCGAGGCCGCCGAGGAGGACCTGAGGGACGGCTCCGGGTGGCTGGAGATCCAGGTCGACCCCACCTCGTACGCCCCGCGCCTCGGCGGTCTGATCCCGGCCCTGGAGGTGATCCTGGACGCGGTCGACTCGGCCGTTCGGGAGACCGGACTCGGGATGCGCGTGCTGGTGGCCGCCAACCGGATGAAGCACCCGCTGGACGCCCGCACTCTGGCCCGGCTCGCCGTGCGCTACGCGGACCGGGGGATCGTCGGATTCGGGCTCTCCAACGACGAGCGGCGGGGCATGGCACGGGACTTCGACCGGGCCTTCGCCATCGCCCGCGAGGGCGGGCTGCTGTCCGCGCCGCACGGCGGCGAGCTGACCGGGCCCGCCTCGGTCCGCGACTGCCTGGACGATCTGCACGCCTCACGGATCGGCCACGGGGTGCGGGCCGCCGAGGACCCGCGGCTGCTGAAGCGCCTCGCGGACCGCGGGGTGACCTGCGAGGTCTGCCCCGCCTCGAACGTCGCCCTGGGCGTCTACGAGAAGCACGCCGACGTCCCCCTGAGAACTCTGTTCGAAGCCGGTGTACCGATGGCCCTCGGCGCCGACGATCCGCTGCTCTTCGGATCCCGGCTCGCCGCCCAGTACGAGATCGCCCGCCGCCACCACGCCTTCACGGACCCGGAGCTGGCCGAGCTGGCCCGCCAGTCCATCCGCGCCTCGGCCGCGCCGGAGGACGTCCGCGCGAAGCTGCTCGCCGGCGTCGACGACTGGCTGACCTCCTAGCCGCTTCTCAGGACCCCGCCGTCTGCGCCGTGTCCCTGGGCGCGATCCCGGCGAGCAGCGTGCGGGCGAGCGCCGGGGCGAAGGTGTCCAGGGGCGGGGGCGCGCCCTCCTGGGTGGCGTCGTAGGCGAACGCCCGCTGCGCACAGGCGCCGAGCAGGAGGGACGCGGCCGCGAAGGTGTCGGTGTCCGGCTGTATGCGCCCGGCCCGCTGCTCCGCCAGCAGGTACGCGGCGACGCCCCGGATGGGCATGTGCGGGCCCGCTCCCATGGCCCGCATGGCGTCGTCGTGGCGGCGCTTGAGCTGTGTCTCCGCGTACAAGGAGGCGGCGATCGGGAAGCTCTGCTCATAGAAGAGGGCCGCCTGGCGGGCGATCTCGGTGAGGTTCTCCTCCAGGGGGTGCTCCCCCGGCTCGGCCGTCAGCCGCTCCAGAAGGGGGCCCAGCCGCGGCAGCCGCTCCTGAAGGACCCGGATGAACAGCTCTTCCTTGCTCGCGAAGTACTTGTAGAGCGCGGCCTCGGAGCAGCCGGCCGCCCGGGCGATCTCCTTGGTGGTGGCGCGGGAGAGGCCGAGGGTGAGCATGAGCTCGTGCGCCGCGTCGAGGATGCGGATCCTGGCCGGCTTCGACGGCGTGGGCTCCGTAGCGGATTTCTGCTGCATGGGGCCCAAGGATTCCATGACACGTCCTCACGGGTTGACGGGTGGGTGAGTACTTACTCACTCTAGAAGAAGCACGGGTGAGTGAACACTCACCCACCTCATCCCCACCTCATGCGGAGCAGGTCATGAAACTCACCGTTTTCGGTGCCACCGGAGGCATCGGCCAGGAGATCGTCCGCCAGGCCCTGGGCGCGGGCCACCAGGTCACGGCCATCGTGCGGGATCCCGCGCGGCTCACCGTCACGGGCGCGAGTCTGGAGGTGTTCCGCGCGGATCTCACCGACCCGGGGTCGCTGCGCCCCGCCGTCGCGGGCCGGGACGCGGTCCTGTCCGGTCTCGGCGCACGCAGCCGCAAGGACGCCGGGGTCGCGGCCCGGCTCACCCGTACGGTGCTGGGCGCCATGGAGGCGGAGCAGGTGCGGCGACTGCTGGTGGTCAGCGCGAGCCCGGTCGGCCCCGGCGCCGAGAACGACACGCTCGTCGACCGTGCCATGCGGCGCCTGATCTCCAGCATCCTGAAGGACGTCTACGCCGACCTGCGGGAGATGGAGGGCGAACTGGCGGCCAGCGCCACGGACTGGACAGTCGTCCGTCCGCCCCGGCTCCAGGACAAGCCGCTGACCGGCTCCTACCGCACGGCCGTGGGCGGCTTCCCGCCCAAGGGCCGCTTCATCGCACGCGCGGACGTGGCCCACGCGATGCTGGCCATGATCGACGACCCGGGGACCATGAAGCAGGGCGTGGGCATCGCCTACTAGGGCGAGCCCGTTTGCCCGCACCTGCCGGGCGTGCGGCGCGAGCCTGCGGCACCTTCAGGTGACCTTCAGGAACCGTTCGGTGCCCTTCGGGAACCGTCGGAGACCTTCGGAGAACTTGAGGGCGTCTCAGAGGCCCGCGTTCACCGTCACCGGCTCGTTCACGAGGGTGATCCCGAAGGCGTCGTGAACACCGGCGACGACTTCCCGGGCCAGCGCGAGGAGGTCCTCGGTGGTGGCCCCGCCCCGGTTGGTCAGGGCCAGCGTGTGCTTGGTGGAGATGCGGGCGGGTCCGGTTCCGTAGCCCTTGGTGAAGCCCGACTTGTCGATCAGCCAGGCCGCGGAGGTCTTGGTGTGGCCGTCACCGGCCGCGTACGCCGGTGGTACGGCGTCGGCGCCGAGCCGCTCCTTCACGCGCGCGTGGAACGCGGCGAACGCCTCGTCCGTGAGGATCGGGTTGGTGAAGAACGACCCGGCGGACCAGGTGTCGTGATCCTCGGGGTCGAGCACCATGCCTTTCCCGGCACGCAGCTTCAGGACGGTCTCGCGGGCGGCGCCGAGGGGCACGCGGTCGCCGGGCTCCACACCGAGCGCGCGGGCCGTCTCGGCGTACTTGACCGGCGCTGACAGCCCCTGCGCCTCCTCCAGCTCGAAGCGGACGCGCAGCACCACATGGCGCTCGGGGTCGGCCTTGAAGCGGCTGTGGCGGTACGAGAAGGCGCACTCGGCGTTGGTCAGCGCGACCGTCTCGCGCGCCTTCCGGTCATAGGCGATGACTTCGGTGATCGTCGACGACACTTCCTGGCCGTACGCGCCCACGTTCTGGATCGGGGTCGCGCCCGCGGAGCCGGGGATACCGGCGAGGCACTCGATCCCGGCGAGCCCCGCCTCGACGGTGCGGGCGACCGCGTCGGTCCACACCTCGCCCGCGGCCAGCTCCAGCCTCGTGCCGTCGAGCGAGAAGCCCTTCGTCGCGATGCGCAGGGCGGTCCCGGCGAAGCCCTTGTCGCCGATGACCAGGTTCGATCCGCCGCCGATGAGCAGCAGCGGCGTACCGGCGTCGTCGGCCTCGCGCACGGCGGCGACCACCTCGGCGTCGGTCGTGGCGGTGATCAGCCGGGCGGCCGGGCCACCGAGCCGGAAGGTGGTCAGCGGGGCGAGCGGGGCATCGTGGAGTTCCTGCACGCGCCCAAGACTACGAGAAGGGGCGGGGGCACCCGGCCACCGGTGCGCTCCGGACATGCGAGCGGCCCCGCCGGTGGGGCGGGGCCGCTCGCGTCCGAGCGCTTGACCGGGATGGCTCTCCTGGGGGTTCGATCGCACGATCAGGTGATTCCCGGGGGCGGCCGAAGGGCCGGTACCTCCGTTCCGCTCGTCAGCGGGAGGCGGTTTCGAGGGAGGCGGTCGCAAGCCGGTCGGCTGCGAGCGAGTCCGCCTCGAAGGATGCGGCCTTCAGATCCACCGAGTCGCCTTCGAGGGCATGCGCCGGGGCGTCGGCCGTCTCGGTGCGCGCCGGGCGCTCGGGATGAGCAGGGCCGCGAGACCCGCGAGGGCGACGACCGAGGCACCGACCACGAGCGCCGGCCGCAGTCCGTCGATGAAGGTCTGGGCGGTCGCGTAGCCGCCCTGCGCCGAGAAGATCGAGGACATCACCGCGATGCCGAGCGCGCCGCCCACCTCGCGCAGCGCGTTGTTGGCGCCGGAGGCGATGCCCTGCTCGTGCGGCCGGACGCTGGACATGACCAGGTTGGAGGCCGGGGCGAAGTAACTAAGTCAAGAGGTGCGGAGACGTTGGAGGTCGCCCCCCCTCGCCCCGCTCCCCGTCGCCTGGCATCGTCTCGCCCCGTCCCGCCCTTCACCTGGCCTCGCGTCGCCAACAGGAAACGCGTAAGGGGCGCCCGCTATGGCGGACGCCCCTTACTTGACCTGGGGATCAAGTCACTCGACCTGGGGATCAAGCCAGCCGTACGACCGCTCGCGACATCCCCAGTACCTTCTGTCCGGCACTGGTCGCCGTGAGGTCGACGCGGACGGTGTTGTCGTCGAGCTTGGCGGCGACCTTGCCGCCGACCTCGATGGTGGCGCCCTTGTCGTCGTTCGGGACGACGACGGGCTTGGTGAAGCGGACGCCGTACTCGACGACGGAGCCCGGGTCCCCCGCCCAGTCGGTCACCACACGGATCGCCTCGGCCATGGTGAACATGCCGTGCGCGATGACGTCGGGAAGGCCCACCTCGACCGCGAACTTCTCGTTCCAGTGGATCGGGTTGAAGTCCCCGGAGGCACCCGCGTACTGCACGAGCGTGGCACGCGTCACGGAAAACGTCTGAGCCGGCAGTTCGGTGCCGACCTCGACGTCCGCGTAAGAGATCTTCGCCGTCATGTCAGCCCACCTCCGCCGCACGGGACACGAGCTTCGTGACGGCCGTCACGACGTGCTCGCCCGCCTCGTCGTGGACCTCGCCACGGATGTCCAGGATGTCGTTGCCCGCGAGGGACTTGATCGACTCGATGGTCGAGGTGACCGTGAGCCGGTCACCCGCGCGCACCGGACGGGTGTACGCGAACTTCTGGTCGCCGTGCACCACCCGGTTGTAGTCGAGGCCCAGTTGCGGGTCCTGGACGACCTGGCCCGCGGCCTTGAACGTGATGGCGAACACAAAGGTCGGCGGGGCGATCACATCCGGATGCCCGAGCGCGCGTGCGGCCTCGGGGTCCGTGTACGCAGGGTTGCTGTCCCCCACGGCTTCCGCGAACTCGCGGATCTTCTCCCGACCGACCTCATAGGGATCGGTGGGCGGGTAGGACCGCCCTACGAAGGACTGGTCGAGCGCCATGGGCTCGGCACCTCCTGATTGTCTTCGCTGCGCTGGTTGTCGCAGCTGGACCGACCGTCTTGGCCGGACGGCCCATCTTCGCTCTAAATCGCTGGTCCACCTATGACACGGGGTACGCGCCGGACATCGGTTCCACAACGACGCGAGGCCGCCCCCAATGAAGGGGACGGCCTCGTGTACGAGCCTGAAATTAACGCGTTTCGCGGTGCGCGGTGTGCGCGTTGCAACGCGGGCAGTGCTTCTTCATCTCCAGTCGGTCCGGGTCGTTACGCCGGTTCTTCTTGGTGATGTAGTTCCGCTCCTTGCACTCCACGCAGGCCAGCGTGATCTTGGGGCGGACGTCGGTGGCAGCCACAGGAGTGCTCCTTGACGAACGGATGGGACATTAACGCATAGAAGAGTAGCCGATCGAAGGACCGACCCCACAATCGGCTACTGTCAGTAGCGGTGACCGGACTTGAACCGGTGACACAGCGATTATGAGCCGCTTGCTCTACCGACTGAGCTACACCGCTGAGATGCGATCGGTCCCCGTCTCGCGACGGGAACCTCCCACACCAGAGCCCCAATACGGAATCGAACCGTAGACCTTCTCCTTACCATGGAGACGCTCTACCGACTGAGCTATTGGGGCGAGCGATGAAGACATTACACGGTCCGCCGCCGATCGCCCAAATCCGTTTCGCGGCACCCGCCCCGGCCTGACCCCGGGCGTTCCCAGAACCCCTCGCGGGCCCCTCTGGCCTCCTGGATCACACGGGGTGACGGGCCTCCGACCACCCATGGGTGGGGGTGACCGGGCACTTACGTGGCCGGGCACGGGGGTGGCCGCGGACGGGGGTGGCCGCGGACGGGGGTGGCCGCGGACGGGGGTGGCCGCGGACGGGGGTGGCCGCGGATGGGCGGACGGCTGACACCCGCCCCGGTCAGGAGATGGCTGGTCCCCGGCTCGCCGACGGACCACACCGGTACGACTATTGCGCTCCTCCCCGACGTTGACGAGTCGCCGCCCTAGGCTCGACTCACGCTGCGTGATCTTGTGTCCCCACGCTCCGCAGTCGTCCCTCCCGCAGCCGCCCCCGAGCCCCAGGAGCGCGATGCCCGACAGTCAGCAGCAGCCGCCCCATTCCTCGTCGGGGCAGACCGACACGGCCGCTCTCCTGCTGTGCGGGGCGCGGCTCACCGACGGCCGGGCCGTGGACGTACGGCTGGGTGGTGGTCGTATCGAGGCGGTCGGTACCGCCGGGAGCCTGGCGGCGGGCACCTCGGGGGCTCTCGCCGCGAAGGTGGACCTCGACGGTTACCTCCTCCTGCCGGCCCCCGCCGAGGCCCACGCGCACAGCGACACGGCCCTCACCGCCGACGGCGACGGCCCTCTCGCGTACGACGACCAGGAGATCCAGCGCCGGGCCACCGAGGCGGCGCTGCTGCAACTGGGGCACGGCGTCACGGCATTGCGGTCCCATGTGCGCGTCGGTGACGTGCAGGGGCTGGACGCGCTGGCGGCGGTGCTCGAGGTGGGGCGGTCGTTGCGGGGGCTCGCCGAACTGGCGACGGTGGCGATGCCACGGGTACTGACCGGGGCGGCCGGCGCCGACGGGCTCGCGATGCTGCGGGACGCCCTGAAGATGGGCGCTTCCGTGGTGGGCGGCTGCCCGGACGCGGACCCCGATCCGACGGGGTACGTCGAGGCCGTCCTGGAACTCGCCTCCGAGCACGGCTGCCCGGTCGATCTGCACACGGACGCCGCCGAACCCGCCCGGCTCGCCCGGCTCGCCGCGATGGCGGGCGGGCTGCGGCCCGGAGTGACGCTCGGCCCGTGCGGTGGGCTCGGCCGGCTGCCGTCCGAGGTGGCCTCCCGCGCCGCGGACCAACTCGCCGCGGCCGGAGTGACGGTGGTGTGTCTGCCGCAGGGTGGCTGCGGTTCGGCCGACCGGCGCGGCATCGCTCCCGTACGGCTGTTGCGAGCGGCCGGCGTACGGGTCGCGGCGGGCAGTGGCGCCCTGCGCGACGTGTCCAACCCGGTGGGACGCGGGGACCCGCTGGAAGCCGCCTACTTGCTGGCCTCGCGAAGCGGGCTGCGCCCCGAGGACGCCTACGACACGGTGAGTTGCGCCGCCCGAGCCGCCCTCGGGCTGCCCGAGGTGCGCGTGGAGGCCGGATTCCCGGCCGAGTTGCTGGCCGTGCGCGGGGACAGGCTCGCGGGGGCGCTGTCCCTCGCGTACAGCCGGATCGTGGTCCACCGCGGGCGCGTGGTGGCGCGGACCAGCGCGGTGCGGGAGTACTGCAACTCGGCGGCCGAGTCGGGGCTTGAACTGCCCCGGCAGGGACGGGGGGAGCCGTCGTAGCCGGGCCCGGGCACGCCAACTTCGCTGCACGCGCGCGTGCAGCGAAGTTGGCGTCGCGGCTCCTCGCCGACACGGCGCGCACGGCGGCCACGCGCGCGTGGAAGGTGACTGGCTCCGCGCGACCGGTGGCGTGCAGAGACGTGACCGGTGGCACGCGCAGACGTGACCGGTGGCACGCGCGCGTGCCGCGCTGCTCCGCGGGTTTCACGGGTTCCCTCGCGGGGCTGCACAGGCTTCGGCGCTTCTACGGGCTCCACGCGCCCCCAGGGGGGCCTGAACAGGCCGGCTGCCCCGGGGGCCCGGAAAGGCTTTCGCGGGCGTGCGTCCGCGCGCTAGATGTTCTGTCCTGGGAGGTTGTGGACGGGTGAGCCAGGTCTCGGCTGAGGGATCTTGAACGGGTGAGGGCCTTCCGGTTCGGTGTGGA